>NZ_JAQMYQ010000026.1:0-84273 GCF_028369275.1 Mitsuaria sp. RG | reverse complement strand
GTCGTTACGCGACCTCGGCCGTGGTCTCGTAATCGAACACCAGCTCGCCATCGCGCAGGTCGATGTGCACCACGCCACCGTGCTCGGCCAGCTCGCCGAACAGGATCTCCTCGGCCAGCGGCCGCTTGATCTTGTCCTGGATCAGCCGCGCCATCGGCCGCGCGCCCATCTGCACGTCGTAGCCCGAGGCCGCCAGCCAGCCGCGGGCGGCGTCGGTGACCTCCAGCAGCACACGCTTGTCTTCCAGCTGCGCCTGCAGTTCGATGAGGAACTTGTCGACGATGCTCTTGATCGTCTCGTGGGACAGGCGGCCGAACTGGATGATGGTGTCCAGGCGGTTGCGGAACTCCGGCGTGAAGCTCTTGCGGATGACCTCCATCGCATCGGACGAGTGGTCCTGGTGGGTGAAGCCGATCGACGCCCGCGCGGCGGTTTCGGCGCCGGCGTTGGTGGTCATGATCAGGATCACGTTGCGGAAGTCCGCCTTGCGCCCGTTGTTGTCGGTCAGGGTGCCGTGGTCCATTACCTGCAGCAGCAGGTTGAAGACTTCCGGGTGGGCCTTCTCGATCTCGTCGAGCAGCAGCACGCAGTGCGGTTGCTTGGTGATGGCCTCGGTCAGCAGACCACCCTGGTCGAACCCGACATAGCCGGGCGGCGCACCGATCAGGCGCGACACGGTGTGCCGCTCCATGTACTCGGACATGTCGAAGCGCACCAGTTCCACGCCCAGGGCCTTGGCCAGCTGGCGGGCGGCCTCGGTCTTGCCCACGCCGGTGGGGCCGGCGAACAGGAACGAGCCGACCGGCTTGTCCGGTGCCTTGAGGCCGGCACGGGACAGCTTGATGGCGGTGGCCAGCGAGTCGATCGCCGCATCCTGGCCGAACACGGTCAGCTTCAGGTCACGCTCGAGGTTGCGCAGCAGCTCCTTGTCGGAGCTGGTGACGTGCTTCGGCGGAATCCGCGCGATCTTGGCGACGATGTCCTCGACCTGCGGCACGTCGATGCGCTTGACCCGATTGGCTTCCGGCTGCAGGCGCTGGTAGGCGCCAGCCTCGTCGATCACGTCGATGGCCTTGTCCGGCATGTGCCGGTCATTGATGTAGCGCGAGGCCAGTTCGGCGGCGGCGCGCAGGGCCTCGTCGCTGTACTCGATGTTGTGGTGGCTCTCGAAGCGGCCCTTGAGCCCGCGCAGGATGCCCACGGTGTCCTCCACCGACGGTTCGGTGACGTCGACCTTCTGGAAGCGCCGCGCCAGGGCGCGATCCTTCTCGAAGATGCCGCGGAACTCCTGGAAGGTGGTGGAACCGATGCAACGGATCTCACCGGACGACAACAGTGGCTTGAGCAGGTTGGACGCATCCATCACGCCACCGGAAGCCGCGCCGGCGCCGATGATGGTGTGGATCTCGTCGATGAACAGGATGGCCTGCGGACGTTTTTTCAGCTCGCCGAGCAGCGCCTTGAAGCGCTTTTCGAAGTCGCCACGGTACTTGGTACCGGCCAACAGCGCGCCCAGATCGAGCGAGTAGACCACGCTCTGGGCCAGCAGGTCGGGCACCTGGCCATCGACAATGCGCTTGGCCAGGCCTTCGGCGATAGCGGTCTTGCCCACGCCGGCCTCACCGACCAGCAGCGGGTTGTTCTTGCGCCGGCGGGCGAGGATCTGCGCCACGCGCTCGACTTCCTGCTCACGCCCGACCAACGGGTCGATGCGCCCGGCCCGGGCCAGTTCGTTGAGGTTGCTGGCATAGGCGTCCAGCGGGTTGCTGGAAGACGACGCTTCGCCGCCCTCCTCGTCCTGCATGTCCTGCTCGCTCTCGCTGTGCGAACCGTGGCCCGGCACCTTGCTGATGCCGTGGGCGATGTAGTTGACGACGTCGATGCGCGCCACGCTCTGCTGCTTGAGCAGGAATACCGCCTGGCTTTCCTGTTCGCTGAAGATCGCCACCAGCACGTTGGCGCCGGTCACTTCGCGCTTGCCGGAACTCTGCACGTGGAACACGGCACGCTGCAGCACACGCTGGAAGCCCAGGGTCGGTTGCGTCTCGCGGTCCTCGTCATGCACGGGGATCAGCGGGGTGGTCGAATCGATGAACTCCTGCAGGTCGTGCTTGAGTTTGTCGAGATTGGCGCCACAGGCGCGCAGAACGGTCGCGGCAGCCTCATTGTCAAGGAGTGCCAGCAGCAGATGTTCGACGGTCATGAACTCATGACGCTTCGAACGAGCCTCCTTGAAGGCCAGATTGAGGGTGACTTCGAGCTCGCGGTTTAACATAGCTTCACCTCATACCCAAGTGGTCGGCGATTAACCGTCCTTCTCGATTTCACAGAGTAGCGGATGCTGGCTTTCCCTGGCGTATTGGTTGACCTGCATGGCCTTTGTCTCGGCGATGTCACGGGTAAACAATCCGCATACTGCCCGTCCTTCGGTATGGACGGTCAGCATGATCTTCGTTGCCAGCTCGCGGTTCAGATTGAAGAACGTCTCGAGCACTTCGACGACGAAATCCATTGGCGTGTAGTCATCGTTGAACAAAACCACCTTGTACATCGGTGGCGCCTGCAGGATCGGCTTGGCCTCCTGGACTGCAAGGCCGGCGCCATCGTCCTCATGCCCGTCCTCGTTCGACTGCGGGCGATCCTGATTGAATGTTAGTCGAATCTCACTGGGTACATGCATGGAAAGAATTTCATCATGAGCGACAGGTTAAGGTTGTGGGTTGACCGCGCAGGCCACTTCCGGCGCGGGCGCCGGCTGACCTTGACTATCGGCAAAACGGTGTTACAACCAATAAGAACCCACCGTGGTCGATAAAGATCCGCGCAGTCAACCAGATTTTCTCGCAAGGTTCGTATGCGGATGAAGTGGATGATACTCCAGTGATGGAGTCCTTTGCAGAGGGACATAGGGATGGCAA
This sequence comes from Mitsuaria sp. RG, assembly GCF_028369275.1. Lineage (NCBI taxonomy): Bacteria > Pseudomonadati > Pseudomonadota > Betaproteobacteria > Burkholderiales > Sphaerotilaceae > Roseateles > Mitsuaria sp. RG. Next base: position 81,355 of record NZ_JAQMYQ010000026.1, on the reverse strand, counting down.
GCGGTAAAGTCAAGTGGTTCAACAATGCCAAGGGCTACGGATTCATCAACGAGGACGGCAAGACTGATGATCTGTTCGCCCATTATTCAGCGATCCAGATGGACGGTTACAAGACGCTGAAAGCAGGCCAAGCCGTGAACTTCGAGATCATCCAGGGCCCCAAAGGGCTGCACGCGACCGACATCAGAAGCGCCACCAGCAGCGTCCAGGCCAGCGCGACGAACCCGGGCAACACCGTCGAAGTCTGATCCCCGACCTGCCTGCCGGTAAACGAAAAAACCGGTCGCCCCTTTAATAAAAGAGGCGACCGGTTTTTTTGCCCCGCTTACATGTGCTTGATCAGCGCCTCGCCAAAGCCCGAGCTACCGACCAGGGTCGCGCCGTCCATCAGGCGCTCGAAGTCGTAGGTCACGGTCTTGGCCGCGATGGCGCCATTGGTGCCCTTGATGATCAAGTCGGCCGCCTCGGTCCAGCCCATGTGCCGCAGCATCATTTCGGCCGACAGAATCACCGACCCCGGGTTGACCTGGTCCTTGCCGGCGTACTTCGGCGCGGTGCCGTGGGTGGCCTCGAACATGGCCACGGTGTCCGACAGGTTGGCCCCCGGCGCGATGCCGATCCCGCCCACTTCCGCCGCCAGCGCGTCGGACAGGTAGTCGCCGTTGAGGTTGAGGGTGGCGATCACATCGTACTCGGCCGGACGCAGCAGGATCTGCTGGAGCATGGCGTCGGCGATGGCATCCTTGACGACCACCTCACGGCCGGTTCTCGGGTTCCTGAACTTCATCCACGGGCCGCCATCGAGCAGCTCGGCGCCGAACTCGTCGCGCGCCACCTCGTAGCCCCAATCCTTGAAGGCCCCTTCGGTGAATTTCATGATGTTGCCCTTGTGCACCAGGGTCAGCGACTTGCGGTCGTTGTCCACCACATACTGCAACGCCTTGCGTACCAGGCGCTTGGTGCCCTCCTTCGAGACCGGCTTGACGCCGATGCCGCAGTCCTGGTCGAAGCGGATCTTGGTGACGCCCATCTCCTCCTTGAGGAACTTGATCACCTTGTTCGCCTCGGGCGAGCCGGCCTTCCACTCGATGCCGGCATAGATGTCCTCGGAGTTCTCGCGGAAGATCACCATGTCGACGTCACCCGGCTTTTTCACCGGGCTCGGCACGCCCTGGAACCAGACCACCGGACGCAGGCACACATAAAGGTCGAGCTGCTGGCGCAGGGCCACGTTGAGCGAACGGATGCCGCCACCGACCGGGGTGGTCAACGGCCCCTTGATCGACACGACATAATCCTTTACCGCATCCAGGGTCTCCTGGGGCAACCAGGTGTCCTGGTCGTAGACCTGGGTGGCTTTCTCGCCGGCGTACACTTCCATCCAGGCGATCTTGCGCTTGCCGCCGTAGGCTTTCTGCACGGCGGCGTCGACCACCTTGATCATCACCGGCGAGACATCCACGCCGATACCGTCGCCTTCGATGTAGGGAATGATGGGGTTGTCGGGAACATTGAGCGAATGGTCTGCATTGACGGTGATCTTGGCACCATCAGACGGAACCTTGATTTTCTGGTATCCCATGCTGCACTACTCCGCTTTTCCTGGGGTGATTGGAAATCGTGCGATCCACTGAGCCTAAACCACATCTGCCGACCTGCAAGGTACGCTCGCCGATCTGGACCGCCATCCCTGCAAGCACTACGTGGGAGCGGGCTTGCCCCGCGAACACCGGCGAAGCCGGTGCCACGCACTGCGGCGCACGCATCGCGGGTCAAGCCCGCTCCCACGTCGACCACCAAAGAACTGGGTGTGTTTCACCGCCCAAACCTGCGGCAACACGCCACATTGCTCCTACGTCTTTGGTCTTATAAATGCGCTGATACCACTTCGCCTTGCTGAATAGCCCAAAGGGTTTGATATACTCCGGCGCGACCATAGGGTCATCGGGGCGAACCCTAGGAAAATGCGGCTCGCCCTTGGTCATGAATGACCACAAAGCCTGGGTTGTTACCGCGGCCCAGCACTTGACGCTCGACTGATGCATCCACCATCACCGCTCGCAGCCTCTCGACTTTCCGCTCATGGCGTCGCCAGGGCGAAGCGCCTACCCTGCGCACCTCGAGACTCGAGTACGCTCAGCACATAGAGAGTTAACCCGCATGCCCACCCGTTCCAAGATCATCTACACCTTCACCGACGAAGCCCCCGCCCTCGCCACCTACTCGCTGCTGCCGATCGTCGAGGCCTTCACCGCTTCGGCCGATATCGCCGTCGAAACCCGCGACATCTCCCTGGCCGGCCGTATCCTTGCCGCCTTCCCGGAGCAACTGGGCGCAGGTAAGCAGGTAGGCGATCACCTGGCGGAACTGGGCCAGCTGGCCACCACCCCTGAAGCCAACATCATCAAGCTGCCGAACATCTCCGCATCGGTTCCACAGCTGAAGGCCGCGATCAAGGAGCTGCAAGCCAAGGGCTTCAACATCCCCGACTACGCCGACGAGCCAGCCAGCGCCGAGGAAAAAGAATCCCGCGCCCGCTACGACCGCATCAAGGGCAGCGCCGTGAACCCGGTCCTGCGCGAAGGCAACTCCGACCGCCGCGCCCCGCTGTCGGTCAAGAACTACGCCCGCAAGCACCCGCACAAGATGGGCGCCTGGGCCGCCAACTCCAAGTCGCACGTTGCCCACATGACCCAGGGCGACTTCTACGGCAGCGAAAAAGCCGCGCTGATCGAGGCTGACGACAGCCTGCGCATCGAACTGGTCGGTAAAGACGGCAGCACCACCGTCCTGAAAGAAAAAACCGCAGTCAAGGCCGCCGAAGTCATCGACTGCGCCACCCTGAGCCGCAAGGCCCTGAAAGCCTTCATCGCCGAGCAGATCGCCGATGCCAAGGCCTCCGGCGTGCTGCTGTCGGTGCACCTGAAAGCCACCATGATGAAGGTCTCCGACCCGATCATGTTCGGCGTGATCGTCGAAGAGTTCTACAACGACGTGCTGGCCAAGCACGCCGCCGCCCTGGCCGAAGTCGGCTTCAACGCCAACAACGGCATCGGCGACCTGTACGCCCGCATCAAGGACCTGCCTGCTGAAAAGCAAGCCGAGATCGAAGCCGACATCCAGGCCCTGTACGCCGTTCGCCCGGCCCTGGCCATGGTCAATTCGGACAAGGGCATCACCAACCTGCACGTACCGAGCGACGTCATCGTCGACGCCTCGATGCCTGCGATGATCCGCGACTCGGGCAAGATGTGGAACACCGCCGGTGAACTGCAGGACGCCAAGGCGATCATCCCGGACCGCTGCTACGCCGGCATCTACCAGGCCACCATCGAAGACTGCAAGGCCAACGGCGCCTTCGACCCGACCACCATGGGCAGCGTGCCGAACGTCGGCCTGATGGCGCAAAAAGCCGAAGAATACGGTTCCCACGACAAGACCTTCCAGATCAAGGCCGACGGCGTCGTGCGCGTGGTCGATGGCAAGGGCCAGGTCGTGCTGGAGCAGAACGTCGAAGCCGGTGACATCTTCCGCATGTGCCAGACCAAGGACGCGCCGATCCAGGACTGGGTCAAGCTGGCCGTCAACCGCGCCCGCCTGAGCAACACCCCGGCGGTGTTCTGGCTGGACCCGGCCCGCGCCCACGACGGCGTGATGATCGAGAAGGTGCAACAGTACCTTAAGGATCACGACACCTCCGGCCTGGACATCCGCATCCTGGCCCCGGTCGACGCCATCAAGTTCTCCCTGGCCCGCATCCGCGAAGGCAAGGACACCATCTCGGTGACCGGCAACGTGCTGCGCGACTACCTGACCGACCTGTTCCCGATCATGGAGCTGGGCACCAGCGCCAAGATGCTGTCGATCGTCCCGCTGATGAACGGCGGTGGCCTGTTCGAGACCGGTGCCGGCGGTTCGGCACCGAAGCACGTGCAGCAGCTGGTCGAAGAGAACTTCCTGCGCTGGGACTCGCTGGGTGAGTTCCTGGCCCTGGCCGCCTCCCTGGAGCACCTGGGCAACACCTACGACAACCCGCGCGCCAAGGTCCTGGCCAACACCCTGGACCAGGCTACCGGCAAGTTCCTCGACACCAACAAGTCGCCTTCGCGCAAGGTCGGCGGTATCGACAACCGTGGCAGCCACTTCTACCTGACCCTGTACTGGGCAGAAGCACTGGCCGCCCAAACCGACGACGCCGCCCTGCAGGCGCGCTTCGCCCCGCTGGCCAAGACCCTGAGCGAGAACGAGGCGACCATCGTCGCCGAGCTCAACGCCGTCCAGGGCAAGCCGGCCGACATCGGTGGCTACTACGCCCCGGATGCCGAGCTGACCGCCAAGGTGATGCGCCCGAGCCAGACCCTGAACAGCGCCATCGCCGCACTGTAAGGTTCGCTTGACGTAACAGCACAGACCCCGGCCACGCACCGGGGTTTGTGCTTTCTGCAGCGCAGAAACGGCCCCTTGTAGGAGCGGCCTTGTGCCGCGAATGGGCTGCGAAGCGGCCCCGGATTTTCAGCTTCGCAACAAACATTGCCGGGGCCGCCTTGCGGCCCATTCGCGGCACAAGGCCGCTCCTACAAGGCCCGCGCCTACCATAGGAATCGCACATGACCTGGCAACCCCACATCACCGTCGCCACCATCGTCGAACACGACGGCAAGTTCCTCTTCGTCGAGGAATTCAAGGCCGACCAGCACGTACTCAATCAACCCGCTGGCCACCTCGAAGCCAACGAAACCATCGCCCAGGCGGCCCTGCGCGAAACCCTCGAGGAAACCGCCTGGGAGGTCGAGCTCACCGGCGTGGTCGGCATCTACCTCTATACCGCCCCGAGCAACGGCGTCACCTACCAGCGCATCTGCTTCGCCGCCCGCCCCGTGCGCCATCACGCTGACCTGGCGCTGGACAGCGACATTGTCCGCGCCGTGTGGCTGACCCGCGACGAACTGCTGGCCGAGCCGTCGCGCTGGCGCAGCGAGCTGGTACCGCGCTGCCTCGACGACTACCTCGCAGGCCCGCTGCATAGCCTCGATCTGCTGCGCGACTGACGCCAGCCCGCGGGTTTGATAGAATCGGCGTTTTTCCCCTCTGATACACACCGGTAGCCATGACCAGCCCAGCACTCAAAGACCCCGCCAAGACCCGCGTCATCGTCGGCATGTCCGGCGGCGTGGACTCTTCCGTCTCCGCCCTTCTGCTCATCGAGCAGGGCTACCAGGTGGAAGGTCTGTTCATGAAGAACTGGGAAGAGGACGACGGCACCGAATACTGCACCGCCCGCGAAGACCTGGCCGACGCCCAGGCCGTGTGCGACCGCATCGGCATCAAGCTGCACACCGCCAACTTCGCCGCCGAATACTGGGACAACGTGTTCGAGCACTTCCTCGAGGAGTACAAGGCCGGCCGCACGCCCAACCCGGACATCCTCTGCAACCGCGAGATCAAGTTCAAGGCGTTCCTCGACTACGCCCTGTCCCTGGGCGCCGACCTGATCGCCACCGGTCACTACGTGCGCCGCCGCGATACCGGCGAGCTTACCGAGCTGCTCAAGGGCCTGGACCCGAACAAGGACCAGAGCTACTTCCTGCACGCCGTCGGCGGCAAGGAAATCGCCCGTACCCTGTTCCCGGTCGGCGAGCTGGAAAAGCCCGAGGTGCGCGCCATCGCCGAGAAACACGGCCTGGCCACCGCCAAGAAGAAGGACTCCACCGGTATCTGCTTCATCGGCGAGCGCCGCTTCAGCGATTTCCTCAAGCAGTACCTGCCGGCCCAGCCCGGCGAGATCCAGACCACCGAAGGTGAAGTGATCGGCCAGCACCATGGCCTGATGTACCACACCATCGGCCAGCGCCAGGGCCTGGGCATCGGCGGCCTGAAAGACGCCGGCGACGAGCCGTGGTACGTGCTGGAAAAAGACCTCTCGCGCAACGTGCTGGTGGTAGGCCAGGGCAACGAGCACCCGTGGCTGTTCTCCCGCGCCCTGCTGGCCTCGGAGATCTTCTGGGTCAACCCGATCGACCTGTCCAGCCCGCGCCACCTGACTGCCAAGGTGCGTTACCGCCAGGGCGACCAGCAGTGCACCCTGGAACGCACCGAGAGCGGCTACCGTGCCGTGTTCGACGAGCCACAGCGCGCCGTCACCCCGGGTCAGTCGGTGGTGTTCTATGACGGCGAGGTGTGCCTGGGCGGCGGCGTGATTGAAACCGCCGAGCCATGGAGCCCGCGCCGATGAACAACCTCCAGGAGCAGTTGATCGCCCTGGGCGGCGTGTTCCAGGCCGCGGTGCTGGTCGACCGCATCGCCCGCACCGGCCAGGCCAGCGAAGCCAATATCGGCTGCATGCTCGGCAGCCTGCTGGTGCGCGACCCGAAGGACACCCTGGAGGTGTTCGGCGGCGACGACCTCAACCTGCGCGACGGCTACCGCGCGCTGGTCGGCGCCCTGGAGCGCGACCCCAGCAGCCTGCAGCGCGAACCGCTGCGCTACGCCCTGTCGATGCTGGGCCTGGAGCGCCAGTTGAACAAGCGTGGCGACCTGCTCGACACCATCGGCAACCGCCTGCCACAGATCCAGTCCCAGGCCGAGCATTTCGGCCTGGTTCACGAAAATGTCATCGCTTCCAGCGGAGCCTTGTACCAGGACACCCTGAGCACCCTGCGCCAACGCATCCAGGTACACGGCGACATGCGTTTCCTGCAGCAGGCCAGCAATGCCTCGAAGATCCGCGCCCTGCTGCTGGCCGGCATCCGTGCCGCGCGCCTGTGGCGACAGCTGGGCGGACACCGCTGGCAACTGGTGTTCAGCCGGCGCAAGTTGCTCAATGAACTGTACGGGATGATGCGTACCGCTGATTGAAACTGCGCCCTGTGTAGGAGCGGCCTTGTGCCGCGAAAGGGCTGCGCAGCAGCCCCGGCAATCTGTGCCGGGGCGAAGGTTCTGGGGCCGCTGCGCGCCCCTTTCGCGGCACAAGGCCGCTCCTACACAGGGTATTGCGACATGATTCACAGGCCCGACCTTTGGTCAGCCACCCGACTCGGGCGCGTTTTTCATGTATGATATGCGCCCTTCCAAAAGCCTGACTGTCCGAGAACACCCCATGCAGCTCTCCTCGCTCACTGCGGTTTCCCCTGTAGACGGCCGTTATGCCGGCAAAACCCAGGCCCTGCGCCCCATCTTCAGCGAATTCGGCCTGATCCGTTTCCGCGCCCTGGTCGAAGTACGCTGGCTGCAGCGCCTGGCCGCCCACCCGCAGATCGGCGAAGTGCCGGCGTTCTCCGCCGAAGCCAACGCCTTGCTGGACAGCCTGGCCACCGATTTCAAGCTCGAGCACGCCGAACGCGTCAAGGAAATCGAGCGCACCACCAACCACGACGTCAAGGCCATCGAGTACCTGCTCAAGGAGCAAGCGGCTCAACTGCCTGAGCTGGCCAAGGTCAGCGAGTTCATCCACTTCGCCTGCACCAGCGAGGACATCAACAACCTGTCCCACGCCCTGATGCTGCGCGCTGGCCGTGACGATGTGCTGCTGCCGCTGATGCGCCAGATCGCCGAATCCATCCGCGCCCTGGCCCACGCCCACGCCGACGTGCCGATGCTGTCGCGCACCCACGGCCAGCCGGCCTCGCCGACCACCCTGGGTAAAGAGCTGGCCAACGTCGTCTACCGCCTGGAGCGCCAGATCGCCCAGGTGGCCGCCGTGCCGCTGCTGGGCAAGATCAACGGCGCCGTGGGCAACTACAACGCCCACCTGTCGGCCTACTCGCAGATCGACTGGGAAGCCAATGCCCGCGCCTTCATCGAGGACGAGCTGGGCCTGGTGTTCAACCCCTACACCACCCAGATCGAGCCGCACGACTACATCGCCGAGCTGTTCGACGCCATCGCCCGCTTCAACACCATCCTCATCGACTTCGACCGTGACGTCTGGGGCTATATCTCGCTGGGCTACTTCAAGCAGAAGACCGTCGCCGGCGAAATCGGCTCCTCGACCATGCCGCACAAGGTCAACCCGATCGACTTCGAGAACTCCGAAGGCAACCTGGGGATCGCCAACGCGCTGTTCCAGCACCTGGCCAGCAAGCTGCCGATCTCGCGCTGGCAGCGTGACCTGACCGACTCCACCGTGCTGCGCAACCTGGGCGTGGGCTTCGCCCATAGCGTCATCGCCTACGAAGCCAGCCTGAAGGGCATCGGCAAGCTGGAAGTCAACGCCGCCCGCATCGCCGCCGACCTGGACGCCTGCTGGGAAGTCCTGGCCGAGCCGATCCAGACCGTGATGCGCCGCTTCAACATCGAGAACCCCTACGAGAAGCTCAAGGAGCTGACCCGTGGCAAGGGCATCACCCCTGAAGCGCTGCTGACCTTCATCGACGGCCTGGACATGCCGGCCGAAGCCAAGGCCGAGCTCAAGCAACTGACTCCTGCCACCTACATCGGCAACGCGGTAGCCCAGGCCAAACGCATCTGACCTGCGCCCCGCGCCTAACGCCCGGCCTGGCCGGGCGTTTTTATTCCCGTACGAAAACCAAGTTTTTTCAATAGGTTGAACATGAATTCTGATACTCCACTGCAACTGTTGGGCGGCCTTACGGCCCGTGAATTCCTGCGCGACTACTGGCAGAAGAAGCCACTGCTGGTGCGTCAGGCCTTCCCCGACTTCGTCAGCCCCATCGACGCCGACGAGTTGGCCGGCCTGGCCCTGGAAGAAGAAGTCGAGTCGCGCCTGGTGCTCGAGCACGGCGAGCGCCCGTGGGAGCTGCGTCGCGGCCCGTTCGCCGAGGACGCCTTCGCCGACCTGCCCGAGCGCGACTGGACCCTGCTGGTGCAGGCGGTTGACCAGTTCGTGCCGGAAGTCGCCGAGCTGCTAGAAGAGTTCCGTTTCCTGCCCAGCTGGCGCATCGACGATGTGATGATCAGCTACGCGGCGCCCGGCGGCAGCGTCGGCCCGCACTTCGACAACTACGACGTGTTCCTGCTGCAGGGCGACGGCACGCGCAACTGGAAAGTCGGGCAGATGTGCAACAGCGACAGCGCGCTGATCGACCACGCCGACCTGCGCATCCTGGCCGACTTCGAGCAGAGCGAGGAGTGGACGCTGGAGCCGGGCGACATGCTCTACCTGCCGCCGCGCCTGGCCCACTATGGTGTTGCCGAGAGCGAGTGCCTGACCTACTCGGTGGGTTTCCGCGCCCCGAGCGCCGCCGAAGTGCTGACCCACTTCACCGACTTCCTCGGCCAGTTCCTGCCCGATGAAGAGCGCTACAGCGACGCCGACGCCCAGCCGGTCAGCGACCCGCACCAGATCCAGCATGATGCCCTCGACCGCCTCAAGGCGCTGATCGACAAGCACATGGCCGACAAGGACCTGCTGCTGACCTGGTTCGGCCAGTTCATGACCGAGCCGCGTTATCCCGAGCAGGTTGTCGGTGAAGAGCTGAGCGAGCAGGACCTGATCAACTATCTCGAACAGGGCGCCGTGCTGATCCGCAACCCAAGCGCACGCATGGCCTGGTCCGAGCTCAACGACGACCTGATGCTGTTCGCCAGCGGGCGCAGTTGCCCGCTGCCAGCCAAACTGCGCGAACTGCTTAAGCTGGTGTGCGCCGCCGATGCCTTGCACATCGACAACCTTGGCCAGTGGCTGCAGGACGAAGACGGCCTGATGCTGGTACAACAGCTGGTCATGCAAGGCAGCCTGGGATTCGCCGATGAATAAGATCAGTGTTCGACTGGCCGACTGGCACAAGGACAACGCCGACATCCACCGCATCCGCAGCGCCGTGTTCGTCGCCGAGCAGCACGTGCCGCCGGAGCTGGAATTCGACGCCGAGGATCCGACCGCCGTGCACTTCCTGGCCATGGAGGGCGACTACCCGATCGGTACCGCCCGCCTGCTGCCCGACGGCACCATCGGCCGGGTCTCGGTGCTCAAGGACTGGCGCGGCCTGAACGTGGGTGACGCGCTGATGCGCGCGGTGATCATCGAGGCGCAGAACCGCGACCTCAAGCAGCAGATGCTCAGCGCCCAGGTACACGCCACGCCGTTCTACGAGCGCCTGGGGTTCCGCGTGGTCAGCGAGGAGTTCCTCGAGGCCGGCATCCCGCACGTGGACATGGTTCGCGACTCGCGCGAGATGGCCTGAGCCACCAGGTTGGCGGCCTACTCTTTGTAGGAGCGGCCTTGTGCCGCGAAAGGGCTGCATAGCAGCCCCAGGATTTCAGCGTTGGCGCAAAGATCGCCGGGGCCGCTATGCGGCCCTTTCGCGGCACAAGGCCGCTCCTACAGGGTTACGCCCGCCCCCTCAGGCAATCACGATCTGCCCATCCCCCACCCCCTGAGCAGAGATCCCCACCAGCGTCACGCTGTCCCCGCCGAACTTCAGCACCAGGTCATCGCCAACCTGGCTGGCATGGGCACGCCAGTCCGGCGTCGCCGTACCACCATCCACACCGATGAACACCAGCCGGTCCTGCCCGGTGAAGTCCAGCACCCGGTCCTGGCCGAAATGCTCGCTGAACAGGAAGGTGTCGCGCCCGCCGCCGCCAATGAGCACATCATTGCCCGCACCACCGACCAGCACGTCATTGCCGGCGCCGCCCTGCAGCCGGTCGTCGCCGCCCAGGCCGAACAGCCACTGGCCCTGATTGCCCGCCACCAGCTGATCGCCGGATTGGGTACCATTGAGCGAGGACGCATAGGGCGTGACCTTACCGCTCTCGAACAGACCTTGCGCCGCCACCCCGTGGCTGACCTCCTTGCTGAAGATCAGCAGGCTCGACTCCTTGCTCACCAGGTTCTCGACATTGCGCACCAGGCTGATGCCGCCCTGGCCATCGCGCACGTACAGCGTGCCCTCGCCGTCCCGGGCGATGCTCAGGTTGGCCAGGGCGTCCTGCAGCTTCAGGGTGTCATGACCGGCGCCGCCATCGATCAGGTTGAAGCCGCCGTCATCGCGGAAGGTGTCGTTGCCGGCCCGCCCTTCGAGGTAGTCGTTGCCGCGCCCGCCATGGATCAGATCGTCCTGCTCTGAGCCGATGATGAAGGTGCTGCCCTTGTGCGGCTCGGCATTGCGGTTGAGGTCCTCGACCCAGGTCGAGCCACGGGTGACATCGGACAGGTTGCTGACCACGATGGTCGAGTCGCGACTGGTCCATTGATAGAACGACGAGCCCAGCACCCGGCCAAGGCCATCGGCATAGGCCGTCGGCAGGTGCGACAGCCAGGTGGCGATGTTGCCGATGGAGAACGGCAGCAGGTTCCAGGCGTCGGAGGCATAGTGGTCGTTGAAGTTGACGATGTTGTTGGTGGCCGAGGCCTTGGCACCATCGTGCACGCCCAGGGTACCCCAGGTCGCCGAGGTGCCGTCGAGCACGCGGAACACCGGATCGTTCTCATAGCCGATATTGAGCACCTTGCTGGCATCGGCGGCCTGGGTCGGCGAGGCGAAGGCGACGTAGCGCGCATCCTGGTAGAAACCGCCCCAGCGCGAGCCGCTCAGGTCGGCCAGGCTGTTGACCGCCAGGCCGCCGAGGCTGTGACCACTGACGGTAACATCGGCGCCACTCAGACCGTTGGCCTTGGCAAAGGCCGCCACATCGGCAAGCAACTTGCCAAAGGCGTTGCCGGCGTAATCACGGGCATAGCCAGCCGGGCCGATCGCCGCCAGCAGGTCGTTGATGGCATCGCCGATGGTGTCGCCCAGCAGGTTCTCGCGCGGGCCGCTGGTGCCGCGGAAGGCGATGCCGATGCCGCTGAGCTGGCCGGCGGCATCGTAGCGGCCGAGGATTTCCACCTGCGCCGATGTGTAGCCCGGCGCTTCGCCGTGGAAGGTGCCACGGCCGTCGGTCTTGCCCTGGTAGCCCAGCTGCGCCGCGCTGATCGGCGTCCAGCCGGCGGCCTTGACCTGGGCCAGGGCGCGGGCTTCGGAGTCGGGGTTCCAGGGGATGCCGGGGATCACGCCCTGGCTGTCGGTGCCGCCGATCAGCGCCTTGACCAGGGTGGCCGGCAGGCCCAGACCGAAGCCGTACTTCTGGTAGCCGGCGCTGAAGCCATCGTCGATACCATGGTAGGCATAGGTGGCCAGGGCCATGGCATCTTTATAGAGCGAGGAAGAGGCAGTGCTGTCGAGCTGTCGGTAATCGAAAACGGGCATTGGTTTACATCCCTGTTGTTATTGTAGGAAGGACACCCCAGCGACATCGTCCAGTGACACGACTGGCGGGCGAAAGGCAAAGCTGGCACGCATTTGCCGACTCGTCCAACCCCAAGGGGTGGCTACCCTGCCAAACATGCGGGCGAAAAACCTGTACATGCATACAGATAAAGCTTGCCTGCACGCCCTGGCTTGCGCATCCTAGTGCCCATCTTCCGCGATCAAGCGTTTCGGCCATGCGCCTCTTCCTCTGCGAAAAACCCTCCCAGGCAAAAGACATCGCCAAGGTCCTCGGCGCCCAGCGTCGTGGCGACGGCTGCTGGCAAGGAACCGATGTCTGCGTGACCTGGTGCATCGGCCACCTGCTCGAGACCGCGCCGCCGGACAGCTACGACGAGCGCTACAAGCGCTGGGCCCTCGAGGACCTGCCGATCATCCCGGAGAAGTGGAAGATGACGGTCAAGCCCAAAACCGCCAGCCAGTACAAGGCAGTCAAGCGTCTGCTCGGCGAGGCCCGCGAGCTGGTGATCGCCACCGACGCCGACCGCGAGGGCGAGATGATCGCCCGGGAGCTGGTCGAGCATTGCCGCTACCGGGGACCGATCCAGCGCCTGTGGCTGTCGGCACTGGACGACGCCTCGATCCGCAAGGCACTCGGCCGCCTGCTGCCGGGCCAGGAGACCTTCAGCCTGTACCATTCGGCCCTTGGCCGCTCACGCGCCGACTGGCTGATCGGCATGAACATGAGCCGCCTGTTCACCCTGCTCGGCCGCCAGTCCGGCTACCAGGGCGTGCTGCCGGTGGGACGGGTGCAGACACCGACGCTGCGCCTGGTGGTGGACCGCGACCGCAGCATCGCCGACTTCGTGCCGGTGCCCTTCTGGGCCATCGAGGTGCAGCTGGAAAGCGCCGGCAGCGTGTTCAACGCCCAGTGGCGTGCGCCGGAAGACGCCTGCGACGACCAGGGCCGCTGCCTGAAGCAGGACCTGGCCCAGCAGGCCGCCGCCGACATGCAGGCGGCCGCCAGCGCCCGGGTGCGCAAGATCGCCACCGAACGAGTACGCGAGGCGGCTCCCCTGCCCTTCGACCTCGGCACCCTGCAGGAAGTGTGCTCGAAGAAGCTCGGCCTCGGCGCCCAGGAGACCCTGGATATCGCCCAGGCCCTGTACGAAACCCACAAGCTCATCACCTACCCACGCAGCGACAGCGGCTACCTGCCCCTCAGCCAGCACGGCGAGGCTGCCGGTATCCTCGCCGCCCTGCAACGGGCCGACAACAGCCTCGCGCCGCTGCGGGCGCACCTGGATCCGGTCCGCCGCTCACGGGCATGGAACGACCAGAAGGTCAGCGCCCACCACGGCATCATCCCCACCGCCGCCGCCAGCGATCCGGCGCGCCTGCCGCCCAAGTACAAGGCGGTGTATACCCTGATCCGCGCCCGCTACCTGGCGCAGTTCCTGCCCAACCACGAGTACGACCGCACCCAGGCCGAGTTCGATTGCGCCGGCCATGCGCTGCGGGCGGTGGGCAAGCAGATCGTCGAGCCGGGCTGGCGCCGGGCGCTGCCCGAGGCACTGACCCCAACCAAGGGCCGTGAGGCGCCACCGGCCCAGGTGCTGCCGGCGCTGCGCGAAGGCCAGGACTGCGCAGTGCGGGACCTGCAACTGAAGGACCTGTGGACCCAGCCACCCAAGCCCTTCACCGAAGGCGACCTGATCAAGGCAATGAAGAACGTCGCCAAACTGGTGGACGACCCTCGGCTGAAACAGAAGCTCAAGGAAACCACCGGCATCGGCACCGAGGCCACCCGCGCCAGCATCATCCAGGGCCTGCTCGACCGTGGCTATCTGGTCAAGAACGGCAAGGCCCTGTCGGCCACGCCCGCCGCCTTCAGCCTGATCGACGCCGTGCCTCGGGCCATCGCCGACCCTGGCACCACGGCGATCTGGGAACAGGCGCTGGACATGGTGCAGAGCGGCGAGATGAGCCTGGACGAGTTCGTCACCCGCCAGTCGGCCTGGATGGGCAAGCTGGTGCAACGCTGCAGCGGCCTGCGCCTGACCATCAGCGGGCCGGCAGCGGGCAAGGCGGCGGCGCCGTGGAAGAAGAAGCGCAAGGGTGCTGCCAAGGGCAAGACAGTAGCCGGCAAGCCTCGGCAGCCGCGGCGCAAGGCAGCGACCTAGCGCGTTCCAATCGCGGGGCAAGCCCGCTCCCACGCCTGTTTGTATTCGGCGCGTGGGAGCGGGCTTGCCTCGCGATGGCGCCATCTACTGGCGCAATGAAAATCCTCTGCTATTTTTTCATGAAAATAATCATAAAAAATTTCACGAGGCCCCGGCATGTTCAAGCAATCCGCCCAGCACGTCGCCAGCTACTACGCCCGCACCTACCCCGCCACCATCCCCCTGCGCCCCACCCTGCAGGGCGCCCATGACACCGACATCCTGATCGTCGGTGCCGGTTTCAGCGGCCTGCACACGGCCCTGCGCCTGACACTGGCCGGCCAGCGCGTGACCCTGCTGGAAGCCAGCCGGGTGGCCTGGGCCGCCTCGGGCCGCAACGGTGGCCAGGCACTGCTGGGCTGGTCGTGCGACATGCCCCCGCTGGAGCGAGCCCTGGGCCTGGAGCGCAGCCGACGCCTGTGGGACAGCATGTGCTGGGCTGCCCGCGAGCTGCGCGAACTGCCCCAGCGTCATGGCTTCGATGTCGACTATCACCTGGGCAGCCTGTGGACCGCCGTGCTGCCGCGCCGGGTAAAACTGCTGGAGGCGGCCCGACGCGAAGCACAGGAGAAGTTCGACTACGACTGCCTGCGCCTGATCGGCCGCGACGAACTGACCGAGTGGATCGACAGCCCCCGTTACCAGGCCGCGCTGTACGACCCCAATGGCGCCCACCTCAACCCGCTGAAGCTGGCCCAGGGCCTGGCCGGCGTGATCGAGGCGAACGGCGGGCGGATCTACGAGCAGAGCCAGGTGCTCGACTACCACGAACACGCCAACGGCTTCGTCGCCCGCACCGAACAGGGCGAAGTGCGCAGTCGCGTACTGGTGCTGGCCTGCAATGCCTATATCGACCGCCTCGACCGCACGCTCTCGCGCCGGCTACTGCCGGTGGGCTCCTACCAGGTGGCCACGGCCCCCCTGGATGCCGAGTTCGCCGCCTCGCTGCTGCCGCGCAACAGCTGCGTGATCGACAACCAGTTCGTTCCCGACTACTTCCGCCTGACGCCCGACCACCGCCTGCTGTTCGGCGGCGGCTGCACCTACCTGGGCGGCATCCCCAAGGACGTCGCCAGCGCCACCCGGCCCTATCTGGAGCGGGTGTTCCCACAGCTGCGCGGGGTGGCCATCGAACATGCCTGGGGCGGCCACATCGACTGCAGCATCCAGCGCACCCCGGATATCGGCCGTCAGGGCCAACGCTACTGGCTGCAAGGATTCTCCGGCCACGGCGTGCTGCCGACCCTGGCCGGCGCACGCGCCGTCAGTGACGCGATTCTGGGTGACGACGACCTGCTCGCGCTTTATCAGGGCATCGAAAATGGCCGCTTCCCCGGCGGCGACCTGCTGGCCGCGCCGCTGGAAGCGGCCGCCAAGGCCTGGTACAGGATGCGCGACCATGTCTGAACCGATCGACGACAACCAGGGCCTGGCGCGGCTGGTACGCGACCTGCGCAAGCACCGCGGGCTGACCCTGGACGAGCTGGCCGGTCGGGTCAAGCGCTCGCTGGGTTTTCTCTCCCAGGTCGAGCGCGGCCTGTCACGCCCCACGGTGGCTGACCTCACCGCCATCAGCGAGGCGCTGCAGGTCCCCACCACCTACTTCTACCAGGCCGTGCCGCCCCGGGCGATCGACTGGGTCACCCGTCCCGGTGAGCGGCGCACCCTGTACTACGCCGCCGGGGTCACCGACGTGCTGGTCTCACCGACCCTCACCGGCCGCTTCGCCATGCTCGAAAGCCACCTGGCGCCCGGCGCCAGCAGTGGCGAAGGGCATCTGGATGACAGCTCGGAACAGGGCGGTTTCGTTCTCGAGGGCGAGCTGACCCTGTGGCTCGAAGGCCAGGAGGATGCGATCACCCTGTACCCCAACGACAGCTTCCAGCTGCCGCCCCACAGCCAGTTCCGTTACGCCAACCTGACCGCCCGAACGACCCGGGTTCTCTGGGTCTTCCGTTGAGAGCATGCCAATGACAAGTACAACAGGCTTCCCCGATCTGCTCAGCGAAGTACGCGCCTTCCGCGTCCAACACCCGCAGGTGCGCTACGTCGACCTGCTCAGCCTGGACATCCCTGGGCACTTCTACGGCAAGCGCTATCCCATCGACATGCTGGAAAAGGTAGCCGCCGGCAGCCCGCTCAAGCTGCCGCAGAACTGCGTGCTGCTCGGCGTGCAGGGCGGGCTGTTCCCCATCGGCGACTACTGCTTCAACGACGGCGACCCGGACGCCCCGCGCCGCCTGGTACCCGGCACGCTGAAACCGGTGAGCTGGGAGCGTGAGCCGCTGGGGCAGATGTTGATCACCTCGGACGGCACCGCGGCGCCTATCGAATTCGAGCCCCGCGAGGTGCTGGCCCGTGTCCTGCAACGCCTGGAGCGCCGGGGCATCCGCCCGGTGGTGGCGTTCGAACTGGAGTTCTACCTGCTCGACCGGGCGCTGAAAGACGGCCTGCCGCAGTTCCCCCGCGACCCGGCCAGTGGCGATGCCGACGATCAGCCAAACATGCATATCGAGCGCCTGTCGCGGTTTTCCGATGTGCTGCGCGAGATGGTCGAGACCGCCAACGCCCAGGGGGTGGACGCCAACGTCATCACCGCCGAGCTGGGCCCTGGCCAGTTCGAGATCAATTTCGGCCACTGCGACGATGGGCTGCGCGCCGCGGACTGGGCGGCGCTGTTCTGCCGCAGCACTCGGGGCGTGGCGCTCAAGCATGGGCTGCGTGCCTCGTTCATGAGCAAGCCCTACCTGCATGCGCCGGGCAGCGGCATGCATGTGCATGTCAGCCTCTACGACCCGGCCGGCAACAACCTGCTCGCCGCCGACGCCCAGCGCCCGCTGCGCCACGCCGTGGCCGGCTGCCTGGCGCTGCTGCCGCACTGCATGCCGGTGTTCGCCGCCAACCACAACGCGTTTCGCCGCTACGGCGCCATGGTCAATGCCGCCAGCCGCGCAAGCTGGGGCTTCGAGGACCGCGACGCGTGCATCCGCATTCCAGAGTCGGATCCGCGCAACCTGCGGATCGAGCACCGGCTGGCCGGGGCGGATGCCAATCCGTATCTGGTACTGGCGGCGATCCTCTGCGGGATGGAGCATGGGCTGGACACCGCGCAGGAGCCGATTGCACCGCTGAACGAGGATCGTGGCAGCGGGATCGACTTTCCCAAGGACATGCTCGGCGCGGTGGCGGCGATGCGCGGGCATCCGGCCGTCAACGAAGGGTTGGGTGCGGAATTCGTGATGGTCTATTGCGAGAACAAGCGCCAGGACCATCTGGCGTTCCTGCAGGAGGTCAGTGCGCGGGAATATCGCTGGTTCCTGTAGGCACTGTTGCTGCCTCTTCGCGGGTAAACCCGCTCCCACAGGTGTTCCACTGAGCCAGAATCCAGTGCCGTACCTGTGGGAGCGGGTTTACCCGCGAAGAGGCTGGCACTGGAATCACGCGCCGCCCAGGATTACCATGCACCACCTCTAGCGCGGCCTTTTGCCGCACCCCGCCTTCCAGCCTGCGCACACCACCCATGCCCTTCGAACTCACCGTAGAACCGCTCACCCTGCTGATCCTCGCCCTGGTCGCCTTCGTCGCCGGCTTCATCGACGCCATTGCCGGCGGCGGTGGCCTGCTGACCACTCCCGCGCTACTCACCGCCGGCATGCCGCCGCACCTGGTGCTGGGCACCAACAAGCTCAGCTCGACCTTCGGTGCCGCTACCGCCAGCATCACCTACTACCGGCGCAAGCTGTTCCATCCGGCGCAGTGGCGCCTGGCGATCGTCGGCACCTTGGTGGGCGCGCTGATCGGCGCGGTGGTGGCCCACTACATGCCCGCCGAATGGCTGAACAAGATGTTGCCGGTGATCGTCTTCGCCTGTGGCGTCTACCTGCTGTTCGGCGGCACGCCCAAGGCGCCATTGGACGCCGAGGCGCCGATCAGGAAGAAGTGGCAGTTCCCGCAAGGTTTCACCCTGGGTTTCTATGACGGCGTCGCCGGGCCGGGTACCGGTGCTTTCTGGACCGTTAGCACGTTGCTGCTCTATCCGATCGACCTGGTTCGCGCCAGTGGCGTGGCGCGGAGCATGAACTTTGTCAGCAATATCGCGGCGCTTACGGTGTTCATCATTTCCGGGCAGGTGGATTACATCGTTGGGCTGTGCATGGGGGTGTCGGTGATGGTCGGGGCGTTCTTTGGGGCGCGTACGGCGATCAGCGGGGGGAGCAAGTTTATTCGGCCGGTGTTTATTGCCGTGGTGTTGGCGTTGACCATTCGCTTGGCGTGGCAACACTGGTTCGGGTAGGTTTTTTTGGCGATTTTTTTGATTTTTGCATGCACATTCGTAGGTGATGTCGACAGTTAGTCACCTTTTCGCCTTTACGGCGACCTACTTTTCTCTAGGGAAAAGTAGGCAAAACCGTTCCGCTCCGTTCATCCGTCCCGCTCGTGGCGGGATTCCCTCACGCCATTGTTTGCTCCCGGGAGGACCGCGCTGAACGCCCCATCCTGGGGCGCA
Organism: Mitsuaria sp. RG; assembly: GCF_028369275.1. Taxonomy (NCBI): domain Bacteria; kingdom Pseudomonadati; phylum Pseudomonadota; class Betaproteobacteria; order Burkholderiales; family Sphaerotilaceae; genus Roseateles; species Mitsuaria sp. RG. The sequence goes on along the minus strand of NZ_JAQMYQ010000026.1, from coordinate 62,474 downwards.
GCGCTTGACGGCCATCCATGGCCGTCACCTCCCTCCGCAAGAACTCCGCTCGGCCTCCTGAAGTCGCAATTGGTGTTGCCTGGACTATCGCGCGCTTAGAAGCAAGAGCAAGAGCAAGAGCAAGAGCAAGAGCAAGAGCAAGAGCAAGAGCAAGAGCAAGAGCAAGAGCAAGAGATGCGAAGTTAGTTATTTTACAGTTAGTTATGTATTGGCTGTTCCGGCCCTTTCGCGGGGCAAGCCCGCTCCTACAGGGTTATATATAGCGACGACTATTGCGTGGGAGCGGGCTTGCCCCGCGATGTGATCGAGAGATTAATTAAGCTCCCACTAGCGACAGCTGCGCCAGTCCAGGCGCCGCCCGTAACTTCGCGACTTCAGGAGGCCGAACGCAGGACTTGCGGAGGGAGGTGACGGGCATGGATGCCCGTCAAGCGCTGGGGCCCAGGATGGGCCCTGCAGCGCGGTCCTCCCGGGAGCAAGGCCGGAGTGAGGGAACCCGGAGCGAAGCGTAGGGCCGGATGAATGGAGCGCAACGGCTTTGGTTACTTTGGCCGCGGACGGCGAGTTAAGACCAAAGTAACCCGCCGTAAGGGCGGAAAGGTGAATAAGCGTCGACATCACAAATGAATGCGCATACAACTTCAAAAACCAACTGAAACGAACTAAAACCAACTAAAACAACTCAGGCAGACAACACCGGCTCAGGAAGCCCCAACCGCCGAGCAACATACAAATCAATCAGATACCGAGCAATCGACCGCCCCGCCGGCAAAGGCGGCAACTCATGCACATTGAACCACCGCGCATCCTCGATCTCATCCGCCTGCATGACAATCTCCCCCCCAGCGTACTCGGCATGAAACCCCAGCATCATCGAATGCGGAAACGGCCAGCACTGGCTGCCAACGTACTGGATGTTCCTGACCTCCACCGCCACCTCTTCACGCACCTCGCGCACCAGGCAGTCCTCGGCCGACTCCCCCGGTTCCGCAAAGCCCGCCAGGGTGCTGTAGACCCCGGTAACGAAACGCGGCGAACGGGCCAAAAGCACCTCGTCGCCACGAGTAATCAACACAATCATGCTCGGTGAAATCCGCGGATAGCTGCGCAAGTCGCACGGCTGGCAGTACATCGCCCGCTCCCAGCGAATCTGCGTCATGGCCTGCCCGCAACTGCCGCAGAAACGGTGCTCGCGAGCCCAGGTACCGATTTGCGCGGCGTACCCGAGTACCTTGTAGGTGTCGAAGTCGCCCTCAAGCATGAACCGGCGCAGCCCCTGCCAGTGACACCCCGGCACTTCACCGGCACCACGCAGCTCCAGCAGGAACACCGGCTGGCCATCAAAATGGCCGATACCATGCTCGCACAGCACATCAAGGTCCTGGCGCTTGAGCCAGTCGCGGGGAAACAGCGCGCCGTTGGCGTCCACCAGGAACCCCTCCGGGCTGCGGGCGACGGCCAGCCCCCCGGTGATCTGCGGGTCGAGTACTGCGGTTGTCCAGCGTGCTGACATGGTTCGGGTCCCTTGATGGCGCCCGCCTCTGTCCAGTCAGTCGGCGAACGTCGGTTGCTGTTTGCTCATGTGCGCGGCCATGGCCACGCGCAGGTCTTCGGACTGCAGCATGGCCGCGTTCCAGGTGGCGATGTACTCCAGGCCATCGTCGATGCGATGGTCGCGCATGTAGCTGATCATCTCCTTGGTGCCGGCCACGGCGATCGGCGATTTTGCGGCAATCTCGCGGGCGATGGCAAAGACCCCGTCGAGCAGCGCCGCCTGGTCATCATAGACGCGGTTGACCAGGCCGATGCGCAGCGCCTCCTGGGCGTCGACCCGGCGGCCGGTGTAGGCCAGCTCGCGCATGATGCCGTCGCCGATGATACGCGGCAAACGTTGCAGGGTGCCGACATCGGCGGCCATGCCCATGTCGATCTCCTTGATCGAGAACTGCGCGTCAGCGGCGCAGTAGCGCATGTCGCAGGCCGAGACCATATCGATGGCGCCGCCGATGCAGTAGCCCTGGATCGCCGCCAGCACTGGCTTGCGGCAGTTGTCCACGGCGTTGAACGAGCCTTGCAGGCGCAGGATGGTGCGGCGCATCACCCGGGCGTTGCGTCCGACATCCTTGCCCAGTTGCTGCGCCAGGGTGGCCAGCATCGTCAGGTCGATGCCGGAAGAGAAGTGCTTGCCGGCGCCACTGATGACCACCACGCGCACCGCGTCGGTGTCGTCGATCCACTGGAAGATCTCGACCAGCTCTTCCCAGAAGGCGGCGTTCATCGCGTTGATCTTGTCCGGGCGATTGATCTGCACGTGGGCGATGTTGTCGGTCAGTTCGACCTTGAACGCGGTGTATTCGGTCACGAGCGGCACTCCTGTGGGAAAAGGATTCACAACGCCGGATCTTAGCGCACCCGCAAGGCTGCACATGTGCCAAAAGCCGGACTGGATGACTTGCACCCCGAGGCGCGATGCGGCACCTTGCGCCACTGCTGAATCAAAAGGATACAAATTCATGTCCCGTTCCCTGACCGGCGCCCTCGCCCACGGCTTCCTGGGCCAGTCGCCGCGTTGGTACAAGGCCGTCATCTGCCTGTTCCTGGTCCTCAACCCGTTGCTGCTGGCGACCCTTGGCCCGGTGGTCACCGGCTGGGTGCTGGTGATCCAGTTCATCTTCACCTTGGGGATGGCGCTCAAGTGCTACCCGCTGATGCCCGGCGGCCTGCTGCTGGTCGAGGCGCTGCTGCTGCGCATGACCACGCCCGAGGCCCTGTACGAAGAGCTGCAGCACAACTTCCCGGTGATCCTGCTGCTGATGTTCATGGTCGCCGGCATTCACTTCATGAAGGAGCTGCTGCTGTATCTATTCTCGCGGATCCTGCTGGGGGTGCACTCCAAGGCGATACTTAGCCTGCTGTTCTGCGTGCTCTCGGCGTTTCTCTCGGCGTTCCTCGACGCCCTGACCGTGACCGCGGTGATCATCAGCGCTGCGGTGGGCTTCTATGCCGTCTACCACCGGGTCGCCTCGGGCACCAACCCACGGGAGGAGTCGGCGCTGGACAGCGATCACCAGGTCGAACAACTGCACCGTGACGACCTCGACCAATTCCGCGCCTTCCTGCGCAGCCTGCTGATGCACGGTGCGGTGGGCACGGCGCTGGGCGGCGTGTGCACCCTGGTGGGCGAGCCGCAAAACCTGCTGATCGGCCATGAAATGGGTTGGCACTTCGCCGACTTCTTCCTCAAGGTCGCGCCAGTGTCGATGCCGGTACTGGCGGCGGGTCTGGTGACTTGCGTGCTGCTGGAGAAGCTGCGCTTGTTCGGCTACGGCACGCTGATGCCCGAACGCGTGCGCCAGGTGCTGGCCGCCTACGCCGCCGAGGACGACGCCGCGCGTACCCCGGCCCAGCGCGTCGCCCTGGTGGTGCAAGGCCTGGCCGCATTGATCCTGATCGTCTGCCTGGGCCTGCACATTGCCGAGGTCGGCCTGATCGGCCTGATGGTCATCGTGCTGATCACCGCCTTCACCGGCATCACCGACGAACACCGCCTGGGCCGCGCGTTCCAGGACGCCATGCCGTTTACCGCGCTGCTGGTGGTGTTCTTCGCCGTGGTCGCGGTGATCCACCAGCAGCAGCTGTTCAGCCCGCTGATCGCCTGGGTGCTGGCCCTGCCCAGCGAGCAGCAGCCAGGCATGCTGTACCTGGCCAACGGCCTGCTGTCGGCGATCAGCGACAACGTGTTCGTCGCCACCATCTACATCACCGAGGTCAAGCAGGCGTTCGTCAATGGCGCGATGAGCCGCGAGCACTTCGAGACCCTGGCGGTGGCGATCAACACCGGCACCAACCTGCCCAGCGTGGCCACACCCAATGGCCAGGCGGCGTTCCTGTTCCTGCTGACCTCGGCGATCGCGCCGCTGGTGCGACTGTCCTATGGACGCATGGTGTGGATGGCCTTGCCCTACACCGTGGTCATGGGTGGCCTGGGCTGGTGGGCGGTGACCTACTGGCTGTAGTAGCCGCTCCTATGGAACTGAACATAACTCATTGATTTAGCAGGACCCTGTGGGAGCGGCTTTAGCCGCGAAGAATCCAACACCGTGCCTGGCACCGGCTGCGCCGGTGTTCGCGGGTGAACCCGCTCCCACAGGGCGCGCGGGCTACCCGCGAACTCAGTTCCCTGCGCGACAGCGCAGCCCCAAAGGGCTGGGCGATCTCCTACAGACGAACGCATATCCCGCCCCTGCTTTCTCTCCTCCCGTGCACCTACCCGTCGAACCCTGACTATCGTTCAGCACTGCTGTCGATTCTCGCCAACCCCGTTCGACTATCCAGCACACCCACCCGAGGAGACTCATCCCATGCGCAAGCTCATCGTCGCCGCCTTCATCACCCTCGATGGCGTCATGCAGGCCCCTGGCGGTCCGCAGGAGGACACCAGCGGCGGCTTCACCCATGGCGGCTGGATCCCGCCATTGGCCGACGAGGCCTTCGGCCAGGCCATGCAGACCTTGTTCAGCCAACCGTTCGAACTGCTGCTGGGGCGGCGCACCTATGACATCTTCGCCGGGTTCTGGCCAGAAGTCGGGCCCGATGCGCCGGATCGTCCATTGGCCGACCTGTTCAATGGCGTGGCCAAGCATGTCGCCACCCACCGCCCCGAATCCATCGACTGGCAAAACAGCCACCCGTTGGGCGCCGATGTGACGGGGGCAGTACGCACGCTCAAGCAACAGACCGGCCCGGCGCTGCTGACCCAGGGCAGCGGTGAACTGGTACGCCAGCTGCTGGCGGCCGGGCTGGTGGACGAGCTGCGCCTGTTGATCCATCCCTTGCTGCTGGGACGCGGCAAGCGCCTGTTCGGTGACGATGCACAGGCCGCGGCCTTCAAGCTGGTGGAATCGAACAGCACGCCCAATGGGGTACTGCTGGCGCATTACGTGCGTAGCGGCGAGGTGCAGACGGGATCGTTCTGAACCCGGTCAGTCGAGCAGGCGGGCGAAGCCATGATGCCGTAGCCGAGCAGGGCCGGGGCATCGCCCGCAGGATGGTCGAACACCTCGAAGGCATCGCCCGGGCCGAAGGCCTGGAAACGGTCCATCTGGATGCCACCCTCAACGCCGCCGCGTTCTATCGCCGCTGCGGCTACGTCGGCGACGCGCTATCGACCTACCAGTCGCCCTTTGGCCTCGAACTGTCCTGCATCCCCATGCGCAAGGCCATGGCCCGGGTATAAGATCAGAGCCCCCTGCCCCGGAGACCCGTCCCATGCTGCCCACCGCTTCCTCCCAGCACAGTGCCCGCCGCGTTCGCTTGCAGGCCTTGCGCGGGCGGGTCGGCCTGGGGCTGGTGGCCGGGCTGTCGGTGCTGGCCGGCATGACCGATGCCATCGGCCTGCTGGCGCTGGGCGACTTCGTCTCGTTCATGAGCGGCAACACCACGCGCCTGGCGGTTGCCATCAGCCAGGCGGACCTGGCGCTGATCCTGCGCCTGGCCCTGGCGATCCTCGGTTTCGTGCTGGGCAACACCCTGGGTGTCCTGCTGGCCCGGCGCCTGAACCGGCGCGCCGCACCCTTGCTGCTGATCGTCGCCACCCTGCTGGCATTCGCCGCAGTCTGGCCGGCGTCGATCACCTTCCCCGCACTGATCGCGGCCACCCTGGCCATGGGCATGCTCAATGCCGTGGTCGAGCAGGTGAACGGCCTGCCGATCGGCCTGACCTACGTCACCGGCGCGCTGTCGCGCTTCGGCCGTGGCCTGGGACGTTGGCTGCTGGGTGAGCGGCGCGATGGCTGGCGGGTGCAACTGGTGCCCTGGAGCGGCATGCTGCTGGGCGCCGCGCTCGGCGCCTGGCTGCAGCAGCGGCTCGGCTTGCAGGCGCTGGCGGCCAGTTGCGGCCTGGCCTGTCTGCTGGCGCTGGTGACGGTGTTCATTCCGCGGGCCTGGCAACTGGGCTACATGCCGCGTTGAGGACCACCCCTTTCAAAGTTTTCGCGTTTCGGGGGATATGACCGCTCGAATTCAAGATTGCCGGGGTCGCTTTGCGACCCTTTCCGGCCGGTCCGACGCCTCGGCAAGGCCGCTCCTACAGGGGCACGCGGTCGTCTGTAGGAGCGGCCTTGTGCCGCGAAAGGGCTGCAAAGCAGCCCCGGCAAGGCCAAGCCGGACGCCAATTCTCACACCTTGAAAGGGCTGGCGATGAGGAAGAACCAAACAGCGCAGGCCCATACCTGCAGGATATGCGTATGCTTCGATAATCACTATCGAGCGCAGCAATTTCCAAAGCGTCAACGTGGCCCATAACCTGAGCTCATCGATTCGACACCCTCGAATCCCAGGCTCACGGAACCGCCCCGATGAACACCACCGCCCGCCTCCTCCTCGCTGCACTGGCCATCGCCGTGCTGAGCGGCTGTGCCAGTCATCCCGAGCTGCGCCCCTATACCGCCGAGGAAACCCGCCAGCTGCAACTCGAAGCATTGCAGCGTCAGGGCCTGAGTCTGGAGGAATACGAGCAGCGCAAACTGGCTGTGTCGCGCGCCGGCCACCCACAGGTGGTGACCGACGCCGCCACGGCCAGGACCGCGATCAGCGGCTGAGCTCGACCTCCGCCAGGAACGCCAGCAGGTGCTCGTTGAACGACACCGGCGCTTCCTCCATCACGAAATGCCCGCAACCCGGCAGGATCACGCCGCGCACCGAGTCGGCGTGCCCCTGCATCGTCAGCAGTGGCGCATCGGCCGTGGCGTGCTCGGCACCGATCGCCAGCACCGGCATGGGCAGCGGACGCTTGGCCCGCTCGCGGTTCTGCCGGATGGTCTCGGGGATCGCCCGGTAATAGGCGAAGCCCGCCCGCATTCCGCCCGGCGAGGCGTAGGCGCGGATATAGACATCCGCCGCCACCGCGTGGCGGCGTACCGCCCAGCGATCGAACATGAAGTTGAGGTAACCCTCCTCACGCCCGGCGATCAGGAACTCCGGCAGGTCGCGCACCTGGTTGAACAGGAAATGCCAGAGGAAGATGTTCTCCTGCGGCGCCACGAAGATCGGCGGCGCCTCGGCCAGCCCGGGAATCACCGCCTCGGCCACCGTCAATGAACGGACCGCCTGCGGCAGGTCGCTGGCCATGGCATAGGCGACCCACATCCCCACGTCGTGGCCGACCAGGTGGTAGCGCTCATGCCCCAGTCGGGTCATGGCGGCGTGCAGCACGCGGGCGACGTTGCCGGTGTCGTAGCCCTGCTCGGGACGGTCCGAATCCCCCAGGCCCGGCGGATCGATGGCGATGGCGCGAAAGCCGCGCGCGGCCAGGATCGGCAGCACATGGCGCCAGGCGTACCAGGTCTGCGGCCAGCCCGGTACCAATAGCACCGGCTCGCCCGCACCGGCCACGACGCAGTGCAGACGCTGGCCCTGTACCTGCACATAGACATGCTCGAAGGCATCGCCCAAGGACTCGACGGACAGGCTCATACCCGTACCTCCTTGTCGATGCCGAGCATGCGCTGGATCTGCCGGGCGTCGATCGGCGCGCCGGCGAAGTCATCGAACACCTGGTCGGTGACCTGGATGATATGGCGGTTGATGAACTCGACGCCTTCACGGGCGCCGTCCTCCTGGTTCTTCAGGCAGCATTCCCACTCCAGGGTTGCCCAGCCGGCGAAGTCGTATTGCGCCAGCTTGGAGAAAATCGCCTTGAAATCCACCTGGCCATCGCCCAGCGAGCGGAAGCGCCCGGCACGTTCGGTCCAGTCGCTGTAGCCACCGTACACACCCTGCCGGCCGCTCGGATTGAACTCGGCATCCTTGACGTGAAACATGCGGATCAACGGGTGGTAAAGGTCCAGGTAGGCCAGGTAGTCGAGCTGCTGCAGGACGAAATGGCTGGGGTCGAAGAGGATGCGGCAACGCGTGTGCTCCCCCACCAGGGCATGGAAGCGCTCGAAGCTGGTGCCGTCGTGCAGGTCCTCGGCCGGGTGGATCTCGAAGCACAGGTTGACGCCCTGCTCGTCACAGCAGTCGAGGATCGGCCGCCAGCGCCGCGCCAGTTCCTCGAAGGCGGCCTCGACCAGGCCCTGGGGACGCTGCGGGAACGGGAACAGGTAGGGCCAGGCCAGCGCGCCGGAGAACGTGCCCATATCGTCCAGCCCCAGGTTGCGGCTGGCCCGCGCCGCCAGCTTCATCTGTTCGATCGCCCAGGCGGTGCGCTGCGCCGGGTGTCCGGCCAGCGCGGCCGGGGCAAAGGCATCGCACATCGGATCGTAGGCCGGATGCACGGCGACCAGCTGGCCGATCATGTGGGTGGTCAGCTCGCTGACCTGCAAGCCGCGCTCGGCCAGTCGCCCCTTGATCTCATCGCAGTAGCCCGTGCTCTGCGCGGCCAGTTCCAGGTCGAACAGCCGGGCATCCCAGGCCGGTACCTGCAGCCCCTTGAAGCCAAGCCCCGCCGCCCAATCGGCAATACTGTCCAGGCTGTCGAACGGCGGTTTGTCGCTGCTGAACTGCGCGAGGTGCAGGCTGGGTCCCTTGAGTGTTCTCATGATGCGATCTCATTATTTGTCGATCGACAAACAATAGAATCGAACGACGCTTCCCGTCAATCGCAAATTGGCTAGAATGCGCGTTTTGCGTAATCAGGCAGACGAGCGATGGCAGGGCGACCTCGGGAATTCGACAAGCAACAGGCGCTGCGCAAGGCGATGCGGTTGTTCTGGGAGCATGGCTACGAGGGCACCTCGATGTCGGCCCTGGTATCCGCGCTGGGCATTGCCTCCGCACGGATCTACGCGGCCTTCGGCAGCAAGCAGCAACTGTTCGAGGAGGCCGTGGCTTTGTACGAGTCAGCCGAGGGCGGCTTCGCCGACCGCGCCCTGGCCCTGCCGGACATCCACCAGGCCCTGGCGCGGATGTTCGAGGACGCCATCAGCACCTACACCCGCGCCGACGAGCCCAGGGGCTGCCTGGTGGTCAGCGCCGCCAGCGGCGTGGCGCCGGACAACCTGGCCGTCCAGCAGTGGTTGTCCGGGCACCGCCGGCAACGCACCGAGTCGATCGTCGAGCGCCTGCGTCTGGCCCGTGAACAAGGGCAACTGCCGGCCGACACGCAGGTCGAGGCACTCGGCCACTTCTATGCCACCTTCCTCCACGGCATTTCCGTGCAGGCCCGCGACGGCGTACCCGCGCACGACCTGCGCGACGCAAGCCGCCAGGCATTGACCCTGCTGCCGAACACCCAGGGCTGACGCGCTCACCTGTAGGAGCGGCCTCGTGCCGCGAAAGGGCTGCGTAGCGGCCCCAGGATTTCAGCTTCGCAGCCGAAATTGCCGGGGCCGCTCTGCGGCCCTTTCGCGGCACGAGGCCGCTCCTACAGGGATCGCGCACGGCCGTTTACCTCGGGCACGGCAAAGCTGTTAGCCTTGCCCTGTTCAGGTCACCACGGACAGCCCATGGCCAACCACAAGATCGAGATCCGCCGGCGCAATGTCGAGAAGATCCTGCAAGCCGCCGAGCAGGTGTTCGCCGACAAGGGCTACGGCGCCACTTCCATGGGCGATATCGCCGAGCTGGCGCAACTGCCGCGCTCCAATCTGCACTACTACTTCAGCACCAAGGACGAGCTGTACCGCGCCGTGCTGCAGGACCTGCTGGATGTATGGAAGCAGGACGCCCTGTGCTTCGAGCACTTCGACGACCCGCGGGTGGTGTTGACCAGCTACATCCGCGCCAAGATGGGACACTCGCGCTCAAGGCCGTTGGGCTCGAAGATCTGGGCCGAGGAGATGCTCCATGGCGCCCCGCTGCTCGGCGCCAGCCTGGACGACATCCTGGTGCCCTGGGCGCAGCTCAAGGAGGCGAAGATCCGCAGTTGGGTCGCGGACCGGCGCATCCTGCCAGTGGAGCCGTCGGCGCTGCTGTACATGATCTGGGCCGCGACCCAGCACTACGCCGACTTCGGTTACCAGGTCAACCTGCTCAATGGCGGCGAGCCGCTGTCCGACCTGGCGTTCGAGCAAGCGGTGCAGACCGTCACCGGCGTCATCCTGCGCGGTATCGGCCTGGAGCCTTAGCGCCCCAGGTGCTCACACAGGAAGTCGATGAACACCCGGGTCTTGTGCGGCACATGGTTGCCGTTGGGGTAGACCACGCTGATCGGCTGCGCCGGCAGACTGTAGTCCGGCAACACCTGCCGCAACTTGCCGGCGACCAGATCCTCCTCGACCAGCCAGGCAGGCAGCACCGCCACTCCCAGCGCGGCGCAGGCCATCGCGCGGATGGCGTGGGACGCATTGGACTGGTAGGCCGCCCTGCCCACCACGCTCACGCTGCTCGACTTCAGCGGCGAGCGGATGCAGCAGGCCAGCGTGCTGTGGAACCTCAATCGGCAAATGGCTTTCAGCGTTGGGGCCGCCTTGCTGCTGATGATCTTCAACCTGTTGCGGGTGGGCCTGGACGCGTCCGCAGCCTATCACCTGACCTTTACCCTGGCCGCGCTGCTGGGGTTGGCGCCACTGCTATCACTGAACACACTACCCAAGGAGAACCACGCCCATGCCTGAACACGCGATTGCCCGCGCCGAACGCAGCATTCATCACGTCCACGAACTGATCCAGATGGTCTTCACTCGCCCGGTGGCCGAATCCCAGTCGGTGCTCGGTGGGCTGATGGCGGTGTTCGCCGATGATTTCAGCATGGTTGCCACGACAGGCACGCAGGTCACTCGCCAGCAGGTCGAGCAGCTGTTCAAGGGGGCCGCCGGGACCAGGCCAGGCCTGCAGATCACCGTCAGCGATGTGCAAGTGGTGTGGCAGGCCGGGTTGAATGTGGCGGTGCGCTACAAGGAAACCCACCGTTTGCAGGGCATGGCGCAGGCGCGCTGGTCGCTGGCTTTGCTCGAATGCGGCGATCGCGGGGTGGTGTGGCGCTGCCTGCATGAAACCGCGATTGCCTAGGCGACTGCGCGTCTGCAGCCCCGGCCAATCAATCAGACATGGCTTGTTCTACAGCGCCATGGGTACGCTCGAACTGCAACGGCGTCACCGTCACGTGACCTCGTGCCAGTTCCGCCATTTCGCTGCCGGGCTCATCCTCGGTGCGGTGATTGTTCAGCTGCAACCAGTGGTACTCGAAGTGTCGCGGGTCGACCTCGGTACGCACCGAGACACTGTTCAACGGCCCGACACCCTGGCGCGTCACCTTCAACGGCCGGACGGCCTCCAGGGCACAATCAGGGAAGTTGACGTTGAGGCAGGCATCGGCCGGCCATGGCATGTCCAGCACACCGAGAATCACCTCGGGCGCCAGGTTCAGGCCGATGTCCCAGGGCACTGCGTCGCGGTCGCCATAGGCCTGGCTCAAGGCGATCGAACGTACCCCCAGCAGCAGCCCGGTCATCGCCGCGCCGACCGTTCCGGAGAATACGGTTTCAGTGCCCAGGTTCGCCCCACGGTTGATACCGGATAACACCAGGTCGGGCCTGGCATCCTTGAGCAGATGCCCCAGCGCCAGCGCCACGCAGTCACCCGGCGTGCCGGTGACGGCGAAGCGCCGCTCGCCATGGCTGCTCACCCGCAGCGGGGCGTGCAGGCTCAGCGAATGGGAAGTGCCGCTCTGGTCCCGGTGCGGCGCCACCACCCACACCTCCCTGGCCAGCCTGGCCGCCACCTGTTCCAGCACGGCCAGGCCGGGCGCGTCGATGCCATCGTCGTTGGTCAACAGAATGCGTTCGAATCGATAGGTCATGGTTCATCCTGTGAAGTTGCCGGTCAAAGGTGCCCCGGCAACGATAGCTCAGACATGCTCCTCCACACGCCCGATCGTGTGCACGCCCTGCTTCCAGTCGAGCCCATCGGCGCAGCTGGCGGCGTGGCGACCATTGATGTCCAACGCGGAGGTGAAGAAGAACTGGCCAACCGTCAGCTCGCCCACCGCATGAATCTGCCGGTTGCTGCCGGCCCGCCCCTGCACGCGATAGCTCGTCGGATCGATGCAGATCCCCCCCTGCGGGTGGCGGGTGACCGTGCCGTTTTCCAGCAGCGTGGCGAGCAACGGCGAGTCGAGCAGGTCGGCGTCGCGCGGAGAGCCGATGGCATGGATCAGCCGGTCGTAGACATGGCGCCAGCCGCTGCCCTGCAGGACCAACCCGTCGCCGCCCTGCTGCGGCGCGGTGAATGGCCCGGCGACGAACTCCAGTTGGCCACTGCGCAGGTAGCTGAGGATCTTGCGCGCATTCTGCGCCGGGATGGAAACCCGATAGGCCATGAAGAAGCTGAAGTACTCGCGCAGGAAACGCGCCTGCGCGGCATCGTCCAGTGCCTGCCAGATGTCCTCGACGAACCCATTGGTGGCATAGAGGATCGCCTGCCAGGTCCGCGGTGAGCGGGCATGCTCGAGTTCAGCCTCGATGAAACCGGCGATGTCGGCCGGTGGCGCGGGCATGGGGATCACCGCGCTGGCCTTGCCCGGGTCCTGGAAGGCCAGCTCCTTGCGGAACAGGCCGACCAGGTCGCTGATCTGCAGGCGGCCGTTCTGCGCCACCAGCGCATGGAGGCCTTCGCGGGTCAGGTAGCGCAGCGTGACCGGCTCCTGGGTACCCCGCACCACGGGAAAGTAGCCACTGCGCGAATGCATGCGGATGGGGCCTCGATGCCCCCGCTCGATCAGGGCTATGACGGTGTCGATGGCGCTCAGCCGTGCGCCGACCACCGCCACCCGCTCGTGGGGCGCCACCACGCGCAGCAGGCGGGAAACCGGATACGGCGTATCCAGCACCCGCGGGTCGCCGGACGGCTCCGGCTTCTTGCCCAGCGGGCCACAGCACAGCACGACCTTGCCGGTCGGCAGGCTGAGGCCACAACGTGTGCGCAGGGTTTCCACGCCATCGATCAGGTCGATGGCGCAGACCTCCGCGTGCAATTGCACCAGCTGGCAACCCAGGGTCGCGCCGCGCAGCACGATCTGCTTGAGCTGATGCTGCAGGTAGATGCCGAACAGGGCCCGAGGCGCGAAACCGTCCGCCTCTGGACGAAAATCGGGGTACGCGCGGCGCCAGGCCTGCGGGCTCTGCTGCAACCACTGCAGGAAATGCCCGGGCAGATGCGGGTATGGCGTAATGAGGCCGGTCCTGGTGTTGAGCAGGTTGCTCTCCAGGTCGGCCTCGTAGGCCGCGCCGCGCCCGAAATCATCCCGCTTCTCGAACAGGTGGATGACGCCGGCCGGCGCGCTGCCGGCGGCCACGCGGTCCAGATGGCGTTGCAGGAAGGCGATGGCCGTCGCGCCGCAGCCGACGATTGCAAAGGTGTTTTTCATCAACGTGCGTCCCTCTCCAGTAATGCTTCCCTGTCCACGGATTGCGTTCCAGCCTCAGGCGAGCTCGCCCAGGAAGGCCTTGATGCGCTCGGCACCGCCCAGGACGTTGCCGGCTTCGCCGGAATACGACAGCCGGGCATGCCCCGCCGCGCCGAAGAAACTGCCGGGAATCAGGGCAACGCCGAAGTCCCTGAGCAGTACGTCGCAGAACGACTCGTCATCACTGATCACCTGCCCGCGGAACGACCGGCCCAGCGCCTGGCCGATATCGAGGAACAGGTAGAACGCCCCGGCCGGCTCGCAAAAGCGCAGCAACGGTGTACCGCGCAGCACCTCGAGCAAGGCCTGGCGCTGCCCGGCCAGACGCTGCCGGGCGGCGATGGAGAACGCCTGGTCACCGTCGAGTGCCGCCGTTGCCGCCGCCGCCGCGGGGGCCGGCAGGTTGGAGATCGAGTTGGAGTTGAGCGTGGTGACCGCGTCGGCGATCCGCCGGTCCGCCGCCAGCAAGCCGACCCGCCACCCCGGCATGCCATAGAGTTTGGAGACGCTGTCGATCTTGATGATGCGCCCGGCGAGATCCGGCGCTACCGTCAGCAGGTCGGGACAGCGGTCCATGTCGTAGACGAAGCGCTGGTAGACGTCATCGCAAATGATCCAGACGTCATGCTTGCGCAGCACTTGCGCCAGCCCCTGGAGCTCCTCGACCGAGTACACGGCGCCCGTAGGGTTGCCGGGTGAATTGAGCAGCACCACCCGCACCTGTTCGTCGAGCGCCTGTTCCAGGGCCTGGGGGGACATCTTGTAGCCGCTCTGCGCGGTGCAGCGCACATCGACGACACCCGCCCCGACCAGATCGGCGATATCGAAGTAGGTCGGCCAGCACGGGGTCGACACCAGCAGCTTGTCGCCCGGGCGGATGATCGCCCGCAGCACGCTGAACAGCAGGTGCTTGGCGCCGAGGCCGGCGACCAGGTTGCGTTCGTCGAAATGCACGTGGCCAAGGCGCCGCAGGTAACCCAGGTAGGCCTTGAGCAATGCCGGATCGCCACGGCTGGCGCCATAGCCGCCGGTGTCCTCGTGGGCCGCCCGCACTGCCGCCTCGACGATATGGGGCGCCGGCAGGAAGCCGGGCACGCCGACACCCAGGTCGATGACCGGCTGCGGCGCCTCCCTGACCTTCTGCGCCACCCCGAGGATCGGACAGAATCGCGCGAATTCCAGGTCTGCTGAAAGCGTAGGCATGCAGGATTCTCCAGAAGTCCGTTTCAGGCGGCGCGCACGGCCATGCGGCCACGCGCCATGAGCGCGGCCATGTGGGTGGCCGTCGCAGTGATGATGTCGAGATTGCCGGCACTCGGATCGAGGTAGTCCCCCGCCCCCTCGACCCGCACCATGGTGAACAGGCGACCTTCGCTGTAATGCAGGTCGACGATCACCTCGTAGCCCGGCACGGCCTCGCGCACCAGCGCCACGGCCCGCTCCACCTCGCGACGGGTGGCGGCCAGGTCGGCCTGGGCGATCAGTGCCGAGACCGCCGTCTGCATGTAGACATTGGGCTTGGCCGGGTTGATGTTGAGGATCGCCTTGACCTGAGCGCAGCCGGTGAAGCGCCGCAACGCCTGTTCGGTGGTGGTGATGTAGTTGCTCAGGTTGCGGCGGGTGGCGGGGCCTGCGCTTTCGGCGCTGATCGACGACACCACCTCGATGTAGCGCACCCCCGGGTTGGCCCGGGCGATGGCGGCGGCCAGCGGAATCGAGGCCTGCCCCCCACAGGTGATCATGTTGACGTTGCTCGCCCCGGTCAGCTCCAGGCCGTTGAGCGAAGGCACGCACAGTTGACCCAGGGCCGCCGGGGTGAGGTTGATGATCACCTTGCCGGCCTCGATCAGGCGTGGCGCGTGGCGCTCATGGTCGGCGGCCGAGGTGGCGTCGAACACCAGGTCGAACTCGCCGATCCGGGCGAACAGACCGTCGATGCCATCGGCGGTGGTGGCGACCCCGCGCTCCCGGGCGAAGGCCAGGCCCGCGGAGTGCGGGGAACGTCCGGCAACCAGCGTGCAGTCCAGGTCCGGGTGGGCCAGGACCTTGCACAGGATGTCGCAGCCAATGTTGCCGCTGCCGATGATGGCGGTTTTCAGGGACATGAATGCACTCCAGGGTCAGGCAACGGAAGGTTGGGAAAGGCGGCTGGCCACCGAGATGATCAGGTCTTCCTGGCCGGCCACCGCATTGCACTCGGCCAGGGCTTCATAGATTCGCCGTGGTTCGACGCCGAACTCGCTGGCGGCGCGCGCGACATGCTTCTCGAAACCGCTGCATACGCCATACAGGCCACTGATCAGGTTGGCGGTCTTGACGACCGTGGGCGTGCTGACCGGGGCGATGCTCTCCAGCTGCTCGATGGCGCGGCACAGGGCGAAGATGTCCACGCCGGTGGCGAAGCGGTAGCGCTCCAGCACCGCGCACAATGTCTCCAGCTGGGTGTTGCCGGCGCCGGCGCCGAAGCCGCGCATGCAGCCGTCGACGATGGTCGCCCCGGCCTGGACCGCGGCCAGCGAGTTGGCGATGGCCAGGCCCAGGTTGTTGTGGCCATGGAAGCCCAGCGGAATCGACAGTTCGCTGCTGAGCAAGGCAATACGCTCACGGGTGCTGTCCGGATCAAGGTGGCCCGCCGAGTCCATCAGCACAATGGCGTTGGCACCATAGCCCTGTTGCTTCATCGCCTCCTCGAGCAAGCGCTCGGGGCTGGCCATGTGGCACATCATCAGTACGCCATGCACATAGGCGCCGTTGCCGCGGGCATGCTCGATATAGCTTTCGGTCACGCTCGCCTCGGTGCAATGGGAGGCGATGCGCAACACCTCGACACCGATCCGCAAGGCGGTATCGATATCGTCGAGCCTGGCGAAGCCGGGAATCATATGGATGCCCAGGCGCGTGCGACTGAGGTTGGCACGCGCCGTCTCGAGCATCTCGGTGTCGGCATGGCGGGCCAGGCCCAGTTGCAGGGACGATGCCCCCAGGCCGTTGCCGTGGCCCACCTCGACCACGCTCAGGCCGCAGCCGTCGACGGCACGGCAATAGGCGGCGATATCCTCCAGGCTCAACGAATGGGAAACGGCATGGTTGCCGTCGCGCAGGGTCGGATCATGAATGGCGATTGCAGCGGTCATCGAGATCGAGTCCTTGTGATCGAAGGTTCAGTTGCGTGGAGCGTCGGCAGCCGGCTCGGGCTGGAGCAGCCGCTTGGGCAGGAACGCCGGCGAGATATGGATGATCGACATGCGCACCACGTGGTTGAGCATGACGAAGGCAGGGTCGAGCTTGAGCAACAGGGCTGCCGCGGTCATCACCTCGACACCGCCCGGCACCCAGGACATGAACAGCGCCAGGAAGGGCTTGCCGGTGATCTGGGCGGCGAGCGCGGCCACCAGCAAGGTGGTGCAGAACGTCAGCGTGGTCACCACCAGGCCAGCACGCACGTAGCGCAGCACGTCCCCCAGGGTGATGTCGCGCAGGCGGATGCCGATCAAGCCGCCCAGCAGGATCAACGCCACCATCGCCACCGGGTCGGGCACATGCAGGTTGAACTGGGGCATGCCGATGTTCACCGCGGCGGCGCACACCAGCCCGGTCAGCATGTAGGGCGCAGGCACGTCCAGACGTTCCAGCAAGTAGCCGGCAACGACCGCGACGACCGCGACCGGCACGATGCGCAGGTAGTCGCCCAGGGTTCCGGCCGCATGCGCCGCGCTGTCGCCATGGCCGCCGGCGATCAGGGTGACCACCAGCAACAGCGCGAGCAGGCGGACGATGTGCACGAAGGCGATGCGTCCGGAGGCCGGCCCCTCTTCCCCCGACACCGTCATCACCGCCGCCATGGCGCCCGGGATGGCACTGAGCAGGCTTTCGATATGGCCCCACTTCTCCATGCGTCGCAGCCAGTTGTAGCCCACCAGGATCTGCGTGGTCATGCACACCAGCAGCCCGAGCAGGATGCTGACGTCGGTGAGCTCGTGCATCATCGAGGCGGTGACCGTGGAGCCGACGCTGATGCCGAGCAGCAACTGCACGGTGGCCACGAACGGAAACGGCATGCGCATGCGCACGCCCCACTTGCTCAGCGCCGTGACCGCGCAGATGGCGCCGATCAGTTCACCGAGCGGCAGCCCGGTGAGAAATCCCAGCCAGGCGCCCAGGGCCGCGACCGGAATGGGGATGAGGCTCTCGATCAAAGGTTTCATGGCATCGTCACCTGTCTGCAGGCATGACCGTCCCGACTGGCGGCACGGTCAGCAAAAGTGATGGAGGAACGGGACGGATCAGCGGCTAGACGGCGGCCGCTTCGTTGCCCGCCCAGTCGCAGCTTTCGTGGAACCAGCGCTCGACTTCACCAAGCCGCAATTGCAGTTCACGCTCGTTGCGCCCGGCGACGATGGCGTTGAGGATTTCCGAGTTGGTGAACTCCATCGACCGGTAGGCGGTCATCCGGCTCGCCGAGATGCGGTACTCCAGCACGCCGTCGAGCGGGCAGTCGCTCGGCACCTCGCGCAACAGGCCGACCCGCGGTGGAATGCTGATGTGCCCGACCATCTGCCGCGGCTCGATCATGGCCGCCGGACGATACTCGGGATCGCGCAGCGCGCGCAGGAAGCTCATGCGCGGGTCCAGGCCCCAGGCATGGCTGATCTCCTGGTTGAAGAACACCCCGCCCAGCCGCGAAGCGATTTCGCACAGGACGATCTCGCCCGCGTCGGTGACGAACAGTTCGAGGTGGAACAGCAGGGTCGGCTCGGAAGGCAACACGTCCTCGACCAGCGCGCGGGCGTAGCGCACCAGCTTGTCGCGCATCGGATTGCCGGCATCGAGCATGTGCAGGTCGTGGGCCTTGCCGCCGAGGAAGTCCAGCGCCGAGGTCATCACCCGTACCGGCGACACCAGGATCGGCTTGCCGTCGATGTACAGGCCGTTGACGATGTAGTGGCTGCCCCGCACATAGCGCTCGATCATCAGGTTGTGGAAAGTGGTGGCGCCGCGCGCGGCCAGCCACTGGCGCAGCTGCGGCAGGTCCCTGAGCACTTCCACGCCGTTCGAGCCACGACCATCGCGCGGTTTGACCACCACCGGGAAGCCGTGTTGCTCACTGAACTGGATCGCCCCGGTGGCGTGGGTCAGCGGCGCCATGTCGGCGACGGCGAAACCACGGTCGCGGGCCCGCTGCTTCATGAAGAACTTGTCGCGATAGAACATCGCGCGCCCCTCGGCGCCCTGGCTGACACCCAGTCGGTCATTGATGCGCGCCACCCGCAGCACGTCGATCTCGGCCAGTGCCACGCACAGCGGATCACGCATCTCGCGGGCCATGTCATGGACATCCACCTCGACCAGCGCGTTGTCGTTGAAATAGTCGAACAACCGGTACGCCACCTGTTCGCCAAGGTGCGCGGTGATTTCCTGGGCGCGGGAGTTGCAGCTCAGCAGCATGCCTCCCGGCCCTAGCGCGTCGGCCCAGCTTTGCGCGCTGTGCTGGAGAATGATCTTGGGGGGACAGAAGACGATCAGCTGCATGGGGCGTTCCTTGCGTGCTTACATGAGTCAGAAAGTGACCAGGCATCAGGGCCAGGCTCACCAATGATTCTGCTGAGGAGTCGGTGGCCGATGCCAATACCGATTCAGTCGTTATTGATACTCCTCGCCTTGCCCGCGCAGGCGGTTTGCAAGGCGCGCGAAAGCGCTGCCATGTCGGGGAACATGGCAGGCGACTTTCACGCAGGATTCAGCCGGTCAGATCAGGCAGGCGGCGCAGTCGCGCATCACCTCGGCCTTGCGCTGCAGGTACTGGGCAAACACTTCACGGGCCGTGGTCCTGTCCACCGCGATGCCCATGGCCTTGACGAAGGCCTCGACCGCCTCGACCGCGTGGGCGAAATGATTGCTCTCGGTCCCCCCGGTATGCACGGTGACCCAGGCCACGGTCTTGCGCACCTGCTCGGGCGGGACACCCATGTCGCGCTCGAACCAGCGGGTGTACAGCGGATGGATGTACTCCACCTCACCGTGGGTGTAGACCTCATGCACCAGCGTGGTCAGCAGGCCCTGGAGCAGGTCGCGATCACGCAGGCGGCGGGCATCGGTCCAGTCCTTGAACGCCTGCGCCGACGGCAGGCAGTTTTCCTTGAGCAACCACTGGTCGTCGCCGCAGAGGGGCGTGGCCATGTTGTAGAACAGGTCGGCATGCAAGGTGTTGCCCAGCGCCCCCAGGTCCTCGTCGGTGATCCGCTGCAGACTGCCACACACCTGGTAGATCTGCTGCGCCGCGGCGCTGCCCTGCTCGGAACGCGCCAGCAGGGTCAGGCGATTGGCCAGGCCGGAGACGCTGGCGGCCGAATTGTTGGTCTTCGACCAACTGGCGAAGAACTTGCGCAACGCCGCGGCGCCATGGCGCCGCGAAGTCAGCACCTGGAACGCCTGCTCGATGTCGACCAGCGCGGCCTCCTGGTTGCGGAACTCATCCCATAGCGCCTGTTTCAGCACACCGGCAGGCATCTCCTGCAACACCGGTTCAATCACATACAGCAACTGGCTGTGCACGGTCGGCAAGTTACTCACGGTCATCTCACTCTTTTCCTTGTTGGATGATGATGTAGCGCGTTGAGGAAGCGATTCATTGCAATGGCTGGACCGCCGGCCCACGGACCGGCGCCACCCGCCAGCTGCCCCGCGCGATCAGCAGCGGCAGCAGCTGGAACACCACGATCAGGGCGACGCAGCCGCCCCACCCCCAGCGTTCCCACAGCCCGCCGGGCACGAAGGCGCCGAAGCTGCCACCCAGGTAGTAGCAGCTCAGGTACAGGCCGACCGCGGCGGATTTCTGCCGTGGCGCCTGGGCGGTGATGAAGGCATTGGCAGCGGCCTGGGCGAGAAACACGCCAGTGGAGCTGAGCGCCAGGCCCAGCACGATCAACCACAGCGACGCGGACAGGGTCAGGGCCGAGCCGGCGATGCCCAGGCAACCGGCTACCCGCACCAGGTCGGCATGGGGCCGCGCCTTGCTCAGACGTCCGGCCAGCGGCACCACCACCAGCGCCAGCAGGAACACGGCGTAGATGGCACCCAGCGCGGCGGTACCCAGGGCAAACGGGGCCTCGCTCAGGTGCAGGCCGACATAGGTGAAGGTCGCGACCTGGGCAAACAAGACGCAGAACCCCACGGCATAGGCCCCCAGCAATGGCCTGCTGGCGAGTTCGCCAAGCGCCAGCGGCTCGCGCCTGGCTGCGGGTGGATTGCGCGGCAACAGCAGCGCGATACCCAGCGCAACCGCCAGGCTGAGCCCCGCCTGGACCGTCAATGCCACGCGCCAGTCGGCAAGCTCGGTGACCAGACCGGTGAGGAAACGCCCACAGAAACCGCCGAAGATCGTGCCGGCAACATAGATGCTGGTCATTTCGGTCACAGCACCGCCCTGCCAGCGCACGCCGATGTAGGCCACGCTGGTGGCGAACACCATCGGGATGAACATCCCCTGCACCGAACGCCACAGCAGGAATTCGCCATAGCTGCCCGCCCACGCCGCCAACAATGCAGGCAGCGCCAGCAACAGCGCCGCCCCGGCGATGACCCGGTGCTGTTCGCCGCGTGCCGTCAGCCAGCCGACAAAAGGCGCGGTCAAGGCCACGGCGAGGATGGTCACGGTAATGCTCCAACTGGCCTGGCGCAGCGTTACCGGAAAAGCCCGGGTCAGTTCCGTGAGCAGGCCCTGGGTGGAATAGAGGTTGAGAAATGCGGCACATCCGCCAAGAAATAGGGCAATTCGGGGGAAATCGGCGGGAAAACGCATACAAACACTCGTAAAAAATTGTTACAGGTTTATAAGGTAGGACGAACTTTGGATCCAATACCTATTCCCGACCGATTGATACTCAAGGATGAACATGATGGATTTGCGCCGTCTGCGCTGTTTCCTGGTTGTCAGCGAGGAATTGCACTTCGGCCGAGCGGCAGCGCGCCTGCACATGGCCCAGCCGCCGCTGACCCGACAGATATCGGCCCTGGAGACGGAGCTCGGGTTTCGCCTGTTCGACCGCAGCACCCGCAACGTCAGCCTTACCACCGCGGGCCGTCACCTGCTGCCCTACGCCCGCGGCGTGCTCGAACAGGTCGACCTGACCACGGCGATCACCAGCAAGCTGGCGGCGGGCTCGGCCGGCCAACTGACGGTCGGCTACGCCAGTTCGATCGCCCTGTCGGACACCTTCAGCCATACCATCCAGGCGTTCTGTTCGAAGTACCCGGATGTGCAACTGAATGTGGAGGAAGGTGCTTCCAGCACCCAGTGGACGCAACTGATCGAAGGCCGCCTGGATATCGGCATGAGCCGCATGCGCCCATCAGGTGACGATCCTCAGGTCCAGGCCATCTGTGTGGACAACGAGCCACTGGTCGCGGCCGTTCCCAGCGACAGCCCCCTCGCCCAGCAGTTGCAGGTCAGCCTGGCCGAGCTCGGCGAACTGCCGCTGATCACCTTCCCCCCGGACTACGGCTCGGGCTTGAACGAAATCATCCTCGGCCTGTACCGCCGCCACGGGCTGACGCCGCGCCCGGCGCCAAGCGGTCGGCAGATCACCTCGATCATCGCCCTGGTTGCCGCGGGTCGTGGTGTCGCGGTGGTGCCGCAGTGCACCCGGACCTTGGTCAGGCGTGGCGTGTCCTACCTGCCGCTGGCCGAGCCCGGCGCCTGCGCGCCGCTGCTGGTGCTGACCCGCAGGCACGAGCGCAGCCCGCTGGTGCGGGCGTTCGTCGAGGTGATCGAGCAGACCTTGCGCGGCGGTCTGGCCGGGTAGACGAAAACTTCGTGGGAGCGGGCTTGCGCCGACCTCAACCCGCCTCGCGATAGGGATTACGGGGATCCTGCGTCCAGTTCATGTACGGCTTGCCGGTGTCCTGCGCCTGCATGTCGATGCAGCCCTCCACCGGGCAGGTGATCTGGCACAGGTTGCAGCCGACGCACTCGGCCTCGATCACGCTGTAGGCGTGGGTGCCGTCGGCCTTGAGGGTGCTGGCGATGGCCTGGTGCGAGGTGTCCTCGCAGGCGATGTGGCAGCGCCCGCAGCCGATGCAGGCGTCCTGGTCGATGTGCGCCACCGACTGGTAGTTGATGTCCAGGTACTTCCAGTCGGTGGTGTGCCCCACGGCCTGGCCGCGAAACGCCTCGAGGTTGCGGTGGCCGTGCTGGTCCATCCAGCGCGCCAGGCCGTCCTTCATGTCGTCGACGATGCGAAAGCCGTGCAGCATCGCCGCCGTGCATACCTGCACCGCGCCACTGCCCAGGGCGATGAACTCGGCGGCGTCGCGCCAGGTGCCGATACCGCCGATGCCGCAGATCGGCAGCCCATGGGTCTCCGGGTCACGGGCGATTTCCGCGACCATGTTCAGGGCGATCGGCTTGACCGCCGAACCGCAGTAGCCGCCATGGGTGCTCTGGTCGCCGACGATGGGGTGGGCGACCATGCGGTCGAGGTCGACGCTGGTGATCGAGTTGATGGTGTTGATCAATGACACCGCATCCGCCCCGCCCCGGTGCGCGGCGCGCGCCGACTGGCGGATGTCGGTGATGTTGGGGGTGAGCTTGACGATCACCGGCAGCGCGCAGTGGGTCTTGCACCAGCGGGTGACCATCTCCACGTACTCCGGCACCTGGCCGACGGCGGCGCCCATGCCGCGCTCGGGCATGCCGTGGGGGCAACCGAAGTTGAGTTCGATGCCGTCGGCGCCGGTGGCCTCCACCAACGGCAGGATGAACTTCCAGGACTCCTCGATACACGGCACCATCAGCGACACGATCAGCGCGCGGTCGGGCCAGTCCTTCTTCACCTGGGTGATCTCGCGCAGGTTGATCTCCAGCGAGCGGTCGGTGATCAGCTCGATGTTGTTGATGCCCTGCACCTGGCGGTTGGCGCCGAAGTGCGCCGAGTAGCGCGACGACACGTTGACCGCCGCCGGGTCCTCGCCCAGGGTCTTCCACACCACCCCGCCCCACCCGGCCTCGAAGGCGCGGACCACGTTGTAGGCTTTGTCGGTGGGTGGCGCGGAGGCCAGCCAGAATGGATTGGGTGCCTTGATGCCGGCGAATTCGATGGACAGGTCGGCCATTTACGCAGCCTCCACGTTGAGCATGAGTTGGGCATGGATGGCTTCGGCGGCCAGCTTGCCATGTTGCACGGCCTGGACGGTAAGGTCCTGGCCCAGCGCGGTGCAGTCGCCGCCGGCGTAGATGCCCGGTATGGAGGTCTGCAGGTGCGCGTCCACCTGGATGCGCTCGCCGTCACGGGCCAATTGCGCCGCCAGCGGATCAGCCAGGCTTGTGTCGTCGAAGCGCTGGCCGATGGCCTTGAAGATGGCGTCGGCCGCCAGCTCGAAAGTCTCGCCGGTATCGCCCAGGCGTCCGTCGACCAGCTGGGTGCGCGCGAAACGCATGCCGCGTACACGCCCTGCCTCATCCAGCAGCACGGCATCGGGCCGGGCCCAGGTGTGCAGACGCACCTGGTTGTGCTTGGCAATCTCCTGCTCATGGTCGGTGGCGCCCATGTCGGACACGCCGCGGCGGTACACCAGGTTGACGTCACGGGCGCCCAGGCAACTCATCTGCACGGCCATGTCGATGGCGGTGTTGCCGGCACCGAGCACCAGGCAGCGGTCGGCCAGCGGCAGTTGGGTGAGGTCGTCGGCCTGGCGCAGCTCGCGAATGTACTCGGTGGCGGCGAGCAGGCCCGGCGCGTCCTCGTCCGCCAGGCCCAGCTGGCGCACGGCAGCCAGGCCCAGGCCGAGGAACACCGCGTCGTACTGGGCATGCAGCTCGCCCAGCGACAGGTTGCCGCCCAGGCGCTGGCCATGGCGGATCTCGATACCGCCAATGCCCAGCAGGAACTCCACCTCGCGCTGGGCGTAGTCGTCCACCAGTTTGTAGCGGGCGATGCCGTACTCATTGAGACCACCGGCTTTCTCCCGCGCCTCGAAGATCACCACGTCATGGCCGTGCATGGCCAGGCGGTGCGCGCAGGACAGCCCGGCGGGGCCGGCGCCGACCACGGCGATGCGCTTGCCGCTGGCCGGCGAGCGCTGGAACGGATGCTCGGTGAAGCCGGCGTGGTCCAGGGCGTAGCGCTGCAGCTGGCCGATCAGCACCGGCGCGCATTCCTGGGCGTTGTTGCGCACGCAGGCCTGCTGGCAGAGGATCTCGGTCGGGCACACCCGGGCGCAGCTGCCGCCGAGGATGTTGGCCGAGAGGATGCGCTCGGCGGCGCCCTGCAGGTTCTCGTCGCTGATGCGGTGGATGAACGAGGGGATGTCGATCTCGCTGGGGCACGCATTGACGCAGGGCGCGTCGTAGCAGTACAGGCAGCGCGCGCTTTCGACGGCGGCCTGACGGGCGGTGAGCGGGGGCGCGAGGTCGCTGAAGGCCTCGGCCAGCTGGTCGGCGCCGGCCCGGGGGCGCGGCAAGTGGTTCAGGGCATCGATCACGGTGAGTAGCCTCTTTTTTATAGGTGCAGGCATGGCTCAACGTGGGAGCGGGCTTGCCCCGCGATGGCGGCCATGGTCATCGCGGGACAAGCCCGCTCCCACGCAGATCAGGGCATCAGCGCGAAACGGGGGTCGGTTTTTGGTGCTCGGCCCGGCGCTCCAGCACCTCGTACACCGACGGATACGCCGGCCGCTCCACGTAGCGCCCCGCGCCCGGCTCGGCACGCAGGTCGCCATCGGCCCAGAGCACCTTGCCCTGGCTGATGGTGTGGCTGGGGATGCCGCGCACGGTGCGGCCTTCGAAGATGTTGAAGTCGACCCGCTGGTGATGGGTCTGGGCGCTGATCGTGCGCGTGCCCTGCGGATCCCACAGCACCAGGTCGGCGTCGGCACCGACGCGGATGGCGCCCTTGCGCGGGAACAGGTTGAAGATCTTCGCGGTATTGGTGGAGGTCAGCGCGACGAACTCGTGGATCGACAGGCGCCCGCTGTTCACCCCGGCATCCCACAGCACCGCCATGCGGTCCTCGATACCTGCAGTGCCGTTGGGAATGCGGCTGAAATCGTCGCGGCCCATGGCCTTCTGCTCGGCGCAGAAGCAGCAGTGGTCGGTGGCCGTGGTGTGCAGGTTGCCCGACTGCAGGCCCCCCCACAGTGCGTCCTGGTGCTCGCGCGGGCGGAACGGCGGGCTCATCACGTAGCCGGCGGCGGTGGCCCAGTCCGGGTCGCGGTAGACGCTGTCGTCCAGCAGCAGGTGGCCCGGCAGCACCTCGCCGTACACCGGCTGGCCCTTGGCCCGGGCATAGGTGATCTCGTCCAGCGCCTCGCGGCTGGAGACATGCACCAGGTACAGCGGCGTGCCGAGGGTCTCGGCGATGCGAATGGCGCGGCTGGCGGCCTCGCCCTCCACCTGCGACGGGCGCGACAGCGGATGCGCCTCGGGCCCGGTCAGGCCCTGGGCCAGCAGTTTCTTCTGCAGGTGATAGACCAGCTCGCCGTTCTCGGCGTGCACCGTCGGCACCGCGCCCAGTTGCAGGCAGCGTTCGAAGCTGGCCACCAGGGTGTCGTCGGCGGCCATGATCGCGTTCTTGTAGGCCATGAAGTGCTTGAAGCTGTTCACCCCATGCTTGGCCACCAGCTCGCCCATCTCCTCGGCCACCTGCTCGCTCCACCAGGTGATGGCGACGTGGAAGCCGTAGTCGCTGGCGCTCTTCTGCGCCCAGCCGCGCCAGGTGTGAAACGCCTCGAGCAGCGATTGCTGCGGGTTGGGGATGACGAAGTCGATGATCGAGGTGGTGCCCCCGGCCAAGCCTGCGGCGGTGCCGCTGAAGAAGTCCTCGCTGGCCACCGTGCCCATGAACGGCAGTTGCATGTGGGTATGCGGATCGATGCCACCGGGCATCAGGTACTGGCCAGAACCGTCGAGGACTTCGCAATCGGTGGGGGTTTCGAGGTGGCTGCCGATGGCGCGGATCAGGCCATCGACACACAGGACATCTGCACGGTAGCTCTCTTCATGGGTAACCACGGTGGCGCCACGGATCAACAGGGACATGCCGTTTTCCTCGCAGGCTGACCGGTCTTCTGGCCGGTTCTTGGAATTGTTTCGGGCCGGGCGCTGGAGGCGATTCGTTCAATCCTGTCAGGCCTGACAAGAATCGAGGCTAGTATCTGATCGGATATTGATCAAGAAAAAATATATGCAAATATCTTATTTTGTATCTTATTGATTATTAACAATAATTTATCAAAATCACCAAAATGTGACACCCCTTCACCATTTTGACGCACTTGACAGGAAGCCAAATTGGTCAAGATTTCCTATGCAAAATCAGCTGTTTGTTTCCTGGCTGGATGGCGCAGGCCGCGCCGGTGGTTTCCCAGGTTGCACCCGTTTGAACCACGCGGGTGATGGACCGGCCAGACAGACGGCGTACCAGGGTGCCCACCCCGCCCTCGTCGTCGCGCTGAAGAATGCCTTTGCAAGACAGTGAGTTACCTCCGGTTGGCGGCGGCCGTCGGGAAGGCGCGGGCTTTCCCGGCACGTTTGTTGAAAACGCAGGCCACAACCGCCTGGCCGGGCCGCAGGTGCAGTACTGGTGGTGTGTGTACTCCGGCCATCGCGTCAGCCCGATGAGCGACAACTACAAGAAAAAAGACCTGGAGAACCCCATGCAACAGAGCAGATCGCAAGTGGTCGAGCAGCATGGCCTGTTCGAGCTCGACGCCGGCAGCGACGTCCTCGACAGCCCCCGCTACAACCACGACATCGCCCCGACCAAGGTGCACCAGCGCACCTGGAACAAGTGGCACATCACCGCGCTGTGGGTGGGCATGTCCATCTGCGTGCCCACCTACACCCTCGGCGGCGTGCTCACCGCCTACTTCGGCCTGAGCGTGGGCGAGGCGCTGCTGGCGATCCTGCTGGCCAACCTCATCGTGCTGATTCCGCTGACCCTCAACGCCTTCCCCGGCACCAAGTACGGCATCCCGTTCCCGGTGCTGCTGCGCGCCTCGTTCGGCGTCTTCGGCTCCAACGTACCGTGCCTGATCCGCGCCGTGGTGGCCTGCGGCTGGTTCGGTATCCAGACGATGTTCGGCGGGCTGGCCATCCACCTCTTCCTCGGTTCGCTGTTCCCCGAGTGGAAGGCCCTGGGCGGCACCGGTGAGGTGATCGGCTTCATGCTGTTCTGGTCACTGAACCTGTGGGTGGTGCTGCGCGGCGCCGAATCGATCAAGTGGCTGGAGACGCTGTCGGCGCCGCTGCTGGTGGCGGTGGGTGTCGGCCTGCTGTTCTGGGCGCTGCCGCACATGTCGATGAGCGAGCTGCTGGCGCAGCCACCCAAGCGCCCCGAGGGCGCCAGCGTGGTCGGCTACTTCTGCGCCGGGCTTACCGCCATGGTCGGCTTCTGGGCCACGCTGTCGCTGAACATCCCCGATTTCAGCCGTTACGCGAAAAGCCAGAAGGACCAGATCCTCGGGCAGATCTTCGGCCTGCCGCTGACCATGTTCCTGTTCGCTTCGCTGGGCGTGATCATGACCGCCGCGTCCGCCTCGCTGGTGGGCAAGACAGTGTCCGACCCGGTGAGCCTGATCGGCCATATCCAGAGCCCCGGCTGGGTGGCCCTGGCCATGGCGCTGATCATCATCGCCACGCTGTCGACCAACACTGCGGCTAACATCGTCTCGCCCACCAACGACTTCCAGAACATCGCCCCGCGCCTGATCGGGCGCAGCCGCGCGGTCTGGCTGACCGGTTTCATCGGCCTGGCGCTGATGGGCCACGAGTTGCTCAAGAAGCTCGGCTGGATCGTCTCCGACCTGAGCCTTGAGAGCGTGTACTCCAACTGGCTGCTGGGCTACTCCAGCCTGCTCGGGCCGATCGCCGGGATCATGGTGGTGGACTACTTCCTGGTGCGCCGCCAGCACCTGGACCTGGCCGGGCTGTACCGCGACGACGTGTACCCGGCCTGGAACTGGGCCGGGTTCGTCGCCTTCGGCGTGCCGGTGGCGCTGACCGTGATGGCCATCGGCAACAGCAGTTTCAGCTGGTTCTACGACTATGGCTGGTTCACCGGCTCGCTGCTCGGCGGCGGGCTCTACTACGCACTCGGCGGCCTCGCGGTGCGCGGGCCGGCGCGGCTGGCCAAGCCGTTGCCGTGATGTTCCCTGTGGGAGCGGCTTCAGCCGCGAAGCAAGCGACGCGGTGGATGGCACCGGCTTGGCCGGTGTTCGCGGCTAAAGCCGCTCCCACAGGCCCCTGCAAAATCGATAAGTGATGTGCAGCGCCATGAGAGCCGACTTGCCGGCGAACAGGGCCGAAGAATAAAACAACCTGAGGAGGCACCCATGACCACTCCCGCCAAGGAAGTCCTGCAGTCCACCGAACAGCATGTCAGCAGCGCCCGCCTGTGGCAGTCACTGATGGACCTCGCCCGCCTCGGCGCCACGGCCAAGGGCGGCGTCTGCCGCCTGGCGCTGACCGACCTCGACCGCCAGGCCCGCGACCTGTTCGTGCAGTGGTGCGAGGCGGCCGGCTGCACGGTGAGCATCGACGCGGTCGGCAACATATTCGCCCGCCGCCCAGGCCGCAATCCCAAGCTGCCACCGGTGATGACCGGCAGCCATATCGACACCCAGCCCACCGGTGGCAAGTTCGACGGTTGCTTCGGCGTGATGGCCGGGCTGGAGGTGATCCGCACCCTCAATGACCTGGGCGTGGAGACCGAGGCACCGCTGGAGGTGGTGGTGTGGACCAACGAGGAAGGCTCGCGCTTCGCCCCGTGCATGATGGGCTCGGGGGTGTTCGCCAGCAAGTTCACCCTCGAACAGACCCTGGCCAAGCGCGACGCCCAGGGCGTGAGCGTCGGCGAGGCACTGAACGCCATCGGCTACGCCGGCAGCCGCGTCGTGACCGGCCACCCGGTGGGCGCCTACTTCGAGGCGCACATCGAACAGGGCCCGATCCTCGAGGACCAGCGCAAGACCATCGGCGTGGTGCTCGGCGCCCTCGGCCAGAAGTGGTTCGACCTGACCCTGCGCGGTGTCGAGGCCCACGCCGGCCCAACCCCCATGCACCTGCGCAAGGACGCTCTGGTCGGCGCCGCCGCCGTGGTCGAGGCGGTCAACCGCACCGCCCTCGCCCACCAACCCCATGCCTGCGGTACGGTCGGCTGCCTGCAGGCCTACCCTGGCTCGCGCAATGTGATCCCCGGCGAAGTGCGCATGACCCTGGACTTCCGTCACCTCGAAGGCGAGCAACTGGACGCGATGATCGCCGAGGTGCGCCAGGTGATCGAGGCCACCACCGCGAAACACGGGCTGAGCTACGAGCTGGTGCCCACCGCCGACTTCCCCGCCTTGTACTTCGACAAGGGCTGTGTCGAGGCGGTGCGCAACTCTGCGCGCAACCTGGGCCTGGCGCACATGGACATCGTCAGCGGCGCCGGGCACGACGCGATCTTCCTCGCCGAGCTGGGCCCGGCCGGGATGATCTTCGTGCCCTGCGAGGGCGGCATCAGCCACAACGAAATCGAGAACGCCGCCCCCGAGGACCTCGCGGCCGGTTGCGCGGTGCTGCTGCGGGCGATGCTGGCGGCATCGGAGGCGATTGCCAGCGGGCGGTTGGCGGCCTAGCAGCTTGTATGAGCCCTTGCGGTGAGAGGGCTGCGTGGGAACGGGCTTGTCGGAACGCCGCACCGCCCGGAATGCAGGCGACGCGATGCATGGCACGGGCGGTGCCGGTGTTCCGGGCGGTGCGGCGTTCCGACAGGCCCGCTCCCACGTTACACATTCACCGTCCGTGAGCCTTGGCTTAGCCCGGTGTCGGCCCCTTGGCGCAAAATTCCCGCGCGCGGCGGTATACTCGCCCACCTTCGAACCGCGCCCGGGAATCCGCCATGCAGCAAGTCCTGCTCATCGTCGATGTGCAATCCACCTTCAGCCCCTCCGAGAAACTGGTGGATGGCATCCGCGTGTTGTCGGCGCACATCCCCACCATCGCCTCGATCGAGCTGCACGACGAGCAGGTGACCCCGTTCCAGCGCCAGCTCGGCTGGCACCCGGCTGCTGAAGATGTGGCCCTGGTCGAGGCGGACAAGGTGTTCGTCAAGCATGGCTACGGCCAGGCCACCGAGACCCTCGACTACATCAAGCGCCTCGGCGTCGAGCGGGTGCTGGTCTGCGGGTTGCAAACCGAAACCTGCGTGCTGGCCGCCGGCTTCGCCCTGTTCGATGCGGGCCTGACGCCAACGCTGGTTACCGACCTGACCATGGGCTCTTCGCTGGACCGCTCCGGGCAGCTGGGCATCGACCTGTGGAAACACCACTTCGGCCACGTCACTACCGCCGCCGAGGTGCTGTCCGGGCTGCGCGACCCACGAGGCAACCCATGAGCGCCAAGCGCGTATTGATCGTCGAGGACGACGCCGATAGTGCAAGCATTCTGGAAGCCTACCTGAAGCGCGATGGCTTCGAGGTGGACATCGCCGAGGACGGCGCCCGCGGGCTGGCCCTGTTCCGCCAGCGCACGCCAGCGATCGTGCTGCTGGACATGATGCTGCCAAAAATGTCAGGGCCGGAGCTGCTGACCGAGATCCGCCGCGGCGCCGACACCCCGGTGATCATGGTCACCGCCATCGGCGACGAGCCGGACAAGATCGGCGCCCTGCGCTACGGCGCCGACGACTACGTGGTCAAGCCCTGCAACCCCAAGGAAGTGGTGGCCCGGGTACACGCGGTGCTGCGCCGCTACGGCGCATCGGCCGACAGTCGCCAGCGCCTGGAATGCCTGGGCGTCTGGGTCGATGCCGAGCGTTTCGTGGCCGGGGTGCGGGCCAGCGATGGCGAGGAGCAGGTGCTCGACCTGACCCGCTCGGAACTGCTCCTGCTCGCCGCGCTGCTGCGCACTCCGAGCAAGGCCTTCAGCCGCGAGGAACTGCTCGAATTGTGCATGCCCGAGAGCGATGCGCTGGTACGTATCATCGACACCCACGTGCTCAACCTGCGGCGCAAGCTCGCAGCCCTGGGCGTCAGCGGCGCGCTGGTGACCGTGCGCTCCGTTGGCTATCGGTTCCGCTGACCGCCATGAGCAAACGTCCGCTGTGGCTGTGGGTCGGCCTGAGAATGACCCTGCTCGCCGTTGGCGCGGTGATCACCATCACCGTGTGCATGTACCTGTACTTCTGGATCAGCGACTACCTGGTGCTGCAGTCGATGCGGCCCGAGGACCGCGCCGCGCTGCTGGCCGGCCTGGCCGATGTGCCGCGCAACGAGTCCCGGCTGTGGCAGTTGCTGCAGACCTACTACGACATCCACGACTTTCTCCCCGGCCCCGGCAACAGCATCGACTGGCTGGTGCTGTACGGCTTTGTCATCGTAGTCATCCCGTTCACCCTGATGGTCGGCCTGTACCTGTCCAGGCCGCTGTCCCGGCAGTTCCGCCAGATCGCCGTAGGGGCACGGCGGGTGGCCGAGGGCGACCTCAGCGTGCGGGTCAGCCAGCACCCGCGCCAGCCCAAGGAAATGCAGCGCCTGTGCACCGACTTCAACAAGCTGGTCGAGCGCCTGGCGCTGTACGAAAGCGAAGTGGCCGAGTCGAGCTCCAACCTGGCCCATGAACTGCGCACCCCGCTCAATGCCGCGCTGGGCCGGGTACAGGGGATGCTCGACGAGGTGTTCCCGCTGTGCCCCGAGCAACTGCGCCTGGTGCAGAACCAGCTGTACAACCTCAATACCCTGGTGGGCGACCTGCACCTGCTGTCCCTGGCCCATGCCGGGCAGTTGCCCCTGCACATCAGCCTGTTCTCCCCGGCCAGGCTGGTCGAGGAGCGCCTGGCCTGGTTCGCGCCGCAGTTCGAGGCCGCCGGAATGCAATTGCACTCGGCGCTGGCCGATGACGTGGTGATCGAGGCCGACCCGGCGCGGGTTGGCCAGCTGATCAACATCCTGATCGAGAATGCCCTGAAATATGCCTCCGACGGCCGCGAGCTCAGCGTCGCCGTGTGCCAGGCCAAAGGCTGCGTGCAGTTGGAGTTTCTTGATCGTGGGCAAGCGGTCGAGCAGAAGGACCTGGGCAACATGTTCGTGCGCTTCTGGCGCGCCGAACAGTCACGGGCACGGGTCAGCGGTGGTGGTGGCCTGGGCCTGTCGATCGCCCAGGCGATCTGCGAGGCCCATGGCGGCCGCATTTCGGCGCAGCGCCGGGCCGAGGGCGGGCTGGCGCTGCAGGTGACATTGCCCCTGGTCACCACAGCCTGAAGGCTTCACACGTTGCCCTGTAGGAGCGGCCTTGTGCCGCGAAAGGGGCGCGTAGCGGCCCCAGGATCTCTACATCATGCAAAATCGCCGGGGCTGCTACGCGCAGCCCTTTCGCGGCACAAGGCCGCTCCTACAGGGAAACACAAGCGCGGCTCCTGCCCTGATCGAGCTTCAGGGACACTGGCAGGTGGTTGGGCCGAACACCGGCCCGGCACATGGATCCTTACCTGGACCAAACACCGGGCACGACGCCTGGGCCGTGGCGACGAGCCCCCACGACAGCAGCACAGCCAACATGGCTTTCTTCACGGATAACCTCCTGGTCAATGATTGTCTTCCTTGCGCCCTCAGGCGATCAGGGCTCGCACACGCAGGTCGTGGGGCCCAGCACCGGACCTGCGCACGGATCCTCCCCTGGCCCCAGTACCGCGCAGTCGGCCTGTGCCGTCAGCGAGAACATCCACAGCAGCATCGCGGCTGCCAGCCATTTTCCATTCATGATGACCTCCCTGGTCGAAACATCGATTGCGCCCATACGCTCGAACGTCGGGCATGCAACAGAAAAGACCATCCCCGCAAATGCGCCAATAGACCAATGTCTAGTGCGGCAAAACCGCACCCGATCACCAACGCAGCAGCCGAGGCCCTGCCAACGCCCCGACGACGGTCGGCAGCAACATCCCCAGCAGGTACCACAGCCCCCAGAACGGCACCGTCATTTCCGGGCAGTGCAGGCAGTACACGAGGGTCGCGGTGGATCCGGCGAGCAACCCGCCGGCGGCGCCTGCCTGGCGCAGCCGGGTCGGCGCCAGGCCGCGCAGGGCCCAGAACACGGCGGCGAATACGGGTGCCGAGAGCAGGGCGATGTTCAACGCGCAGGTGCGCCAGGTGCGGCCGAAGATCAGGTCGGCGCGGGCCTCCACCGGCGCGCCGGCCAGGCTGACGGCTGCCCCCAGCCACACCAGCAGCAGCGGCAGGCCGAGCAATCCCCACAGCGCGCCGCCGCGCACACCTGGCCTGGCCAGGCGCTGGGTCAGCCACAGGGCCAGCAGGCCCAGGCTGGTGGGCAAGGCCAGCTTGGCCCAGAACAACGGCGTGCGCGCCACCTCGGCCAGATCGCTGCGCACGCCGTAGATGGCCACGGTCATCAACAATGCGCCCAGCATGCCGGCCAGCAGCGCCAGCAGCAGGCGGCGCGCCAGCACGTGACGATCCACCGGCTCTGCGGCGGTCGCCAAAAGGCTGATCAACTCATCGGTCTTCATGGTCGTCTTTACCTCGAATCAACCTTCCCAGGGCCTTGAGCCCCCGGTGTATGCCCACCTTCACCGCCGAACTGGACAACCCGGTGATACGCGCGGTTTCCTCCACCGACAGCCCTTCCAGCTTGACGTGAACGATGGGCAGGCGCTGGCGGTCGGGCAACTGCCCGAGCAGCTTGTTCAGGTCCCGGCTGGCCTGGGCCGGCTCTTCTTCGCCACAGGCGAACAACTCGCTGTCATCCTCCAGCGGCTCGTGGCGCGCCTCGCGCCGGGCCTGGCCGCGCCAGTGGTCGGCCAGCTTGTAGCGGGCGATCGCCTGCACCCAGGCGGTCAACGGTTGCTGCGCCTGGTAGGTGTGGCGGGCATTGTGCACCGCCAGCAGCACCTCCTGCAGCAAGTCTTCGACCTCGGCCGGTCGTTGCGCCAGGCGCCGACGCAAAAAACCACGCAAGTGCACCGCCAGCGCCGCGAGGAATTCGCGATAGGCCCCGGCGTCACCGGCCAGACCAAGCAACAGCAGGGCCTGCAGCTGTGATTCGCGTGCACTGAGCACATCCTGTGGGTTAGTTCGTTGCATCGGCCGCCGGGGTTACACCGTCTGTGGGTTTCTTTTTTATCCAACCATCGCCGCAACGCCCTGCGCAAGCACCGACGCCGCTTCCTTACCTTAGGTGGCCGGCGCAGGTGGCGAAAAATATTTTGCAAGCGCTGTAACCGCCTCGCCTATCGCCGCGAACTACTCCATGAGCCGCCGGTACATCGCCACGGCCCCATCTTCTGGAGACGACACCATGAAAACCCTCGCCCTCGCCACCGCCGCCCTCGCCCTTGCCTCGCTGGCAGGCGCAGCCCTGGCCGACGACACCACCAAGGCGGCCACCATGGAGAAATGCTACGGCGTGGCCATGGCCGGCAAGAACGACTGCAAGGCCGGCGCCGGCACCACCTGCGCCGGCAGCGCGAAAAAAGACTACGACGGCATGCAGTGGAAAAACGTGCCGACGGGTACCTGCACCTCGATCAAGACCCCCAACGGCATGGGTTCGCTGACCCCGATCAAATCCTGAGCACAGGCCATCGACCATGAACGGAAATACGCCGATGGGCGCAGGGCTCGGCCTCAAGGCCGAGCACTATGACCAGGCCTGGGCCTGCCACGCCGAAGGGTTGTGGTTCGAAGTCCATCCGGAAAACTACATGGTCGGCGGCCCTCGCCTGGCCTGGCTGGCGCGGATGGCCGAGCGCCATCCGCTGTCGCTGCACGGCGTGGCACTGTCACTGGCGGCGGATGCCGAACCTGACGCCACGCACCTGCGGCGCCTGCGTACCCTGATCGACCAGGTACACCCGGCCCTGGTGTCGGAACACCTGGCCTGGTCGACCTGGCGCGGCCAGTATCATCCGGACCTGCTGCCCTTCCCCCGCAGCGACGAGGCCCTGGCCCGCATTGCCGACAACATCCAGCGCACCCAGGACGCTTTGGGGTGCCGCATCTCCATCGAGAACCCCAGCCACTACCTGCACCTGCAGGGCCATGACCTGGATGAGATCG
The DNA here is from genome assembly GCF_028369275.1 of Mitsuaria sp. RG. Lineage (NCBI taxonomy): Bacteria > Pseudomonadati > Pseudomonadota > Betaproteobacteria > Burkholderiales > Sphaerotilaceae > Roseateles > Mitsuaria sp. RG. The sequence continues at coordinate 27,079 of NZ_JAQMYQ010000026.1, read as the reverse complement.
ACTTCCTCGCCGAGCTGGTGCGACGCACCGGCTGCGGCCTGTTGCTGGACGTCAACAATGTGTACGTCAGTGCCTACAATCTCGGCTTCGATGCCGCCAACTACCTCGCCCGCTTCCCTGCCCAGGCCATCACCGAGATCCACCTGGCCGGACACCGTCACGACGCCCAGGGCGCACTGCTGGTCGATTCCCACGACGCCGCCATCGCCGCGCCGGTGTGGTCGCTGTACCAGCAGTTGATCGCCCGCATCGGTCCGCGTCCGACCCTGATTGAACGCGACGGCAACATCCCCGCGTTTGACGAACTGCTCGCCGAACGCGCCCTCGCCCAGGCCACCCTCGACCTGGCAGGAGCCTTGCCATGAACCTGCGCCTCGGACAGTTCCAGAATGCCTTCATCGACGCCGTCTATCAGCGCCCCGCGCCTGAGCTGGCGGCACTGACAGCACAGCCCGCGTTCACGGTGTACCGCAACACGGTGCTGGCCGGTTGCGTCGAGGCCCTGCGCGCCAACTTTCCCAGCGTCGAAACCCTGGTCGGGCGCCAATGGATGCACGACGCCACCGCGGAATATGCCCGGCAATCGCCGCCCTGTGATGTGCGACTGATCCGATATGGCGCGGCGTTTCCGGCATTTCTCGAGGCGTTGCAGCCCGTCCATGGGCTTTGCTACCTGGCGGACGTCGCACGGCTGGACTACGCCTGGTGCGAAGCGTTCGGCGCCGACGACGAGCCCTGGCTGACATTGGCCGACCTGGCCGGCATGACCGCCTCGGACCTCGAACGCAGCCACTTGAGCCCGTGCTCCGGCGTACGCTGGCACTGGTTCGACCAGCATCCTGCCTACAGCCTCTGGCACCACAGCCGCGACGGCAGGGCCTGGCCCGAGGATCGGCCCTGGGTGGCCGAGGGCGCCCTGCTCAGCGGCGCCCGTGAAGGCGTCGTCCACCAGCCGTTGAGCCTGGGGGGATGCACCTTCCTCGATGCCTGTGCCGCCGGCTACACATTGGACAAGGCCTCACAGCTTGCCCTGCACGCCCAACCCGACCTGGACTTCAGTGACCTGCTTGGCGGGCTGCTGAATGCCCGGGCCTTGCGCCCGCTCGCCTTCGCCTGAGGAAAACGCCATGGACATCAGCCACGCCAGCCCATCGCCCCACGGCCTGCGCCTTTACTGGAACCGCGCCGCCGCACAGCTGCAACGCTTGCTCGGCGACAGTGTCCTGTGCCTGGTCGCCCGCCTGGGCATCGCCTCGATCTTCTTTCTGTCCGGTCGGACCAAGGTCGAAGGCCTGCTGAGCATCACCCCCGGCACCTACGAGCTGTTCCAGAGCGAGTACGCCTTGCCACTGGTGTCACCCTGGCTGGCGGCGCACCTGGCGACTTACGCCGAGCACTTGTTCCCGCTGTTGCTGGTGCTCGGCCTGTTCACCCGACTGTCGGCCCTGGCCCTGCTGGGCATGACCCTGGTGATCGAGATCTTCGTCTACCCGGATGCCTGGCCCACCCACCTTTCCTGGGCCGGCCTGCTCCTGCTGCTGATCGCCCGGGGCGGCGGGGCACTGTCCCTGGACCGGGTGCTGCGGTTGCGCTAAAGAAAAAGGGTTGCCAGGCTAATGCCTGTGGGATTGCGCTTCATCGCACTTATTGGGGCTGCTTTGCAGCCCTTCGCGGGTAAACCCGCTCCCACAGGATCGCGCAAACGCTGAAGCGAGCGCTGTACTTGTGGGAGCGGGTTTACCCGCGAAGGGTCGCGCAGCGACCCAACGGTCTTAACTGACTGGCATTAGTCGCCAGGCGACCCTTTTCACTCATTCGAGCGGCTCGGCTCAGAGCCCTGCCGCCCGCGCCCGCGCCGCGTGCAGTTTCTTGTAGCTTTCCACCAGGCGCAGGTGGCGGTCCATCCCTTCGAGTTGCAGGTTGGTCGGCGTCAGCCCATGGAAGCGCACGCTGCCATCCACCGAGCCCAGCACCGCGTCCATCCGCTCATTGCCGAACATGCGCCGGAAGTTGTGCTCGTAGTCGGCCATCTCCAGCTCATCGTCCAGCACCACCTCCAGCACCACGTTCAGCGCCTGGTAGAACAGCCCGCGCTCGACGGTGTTGTCGTTGAACTGCAGGAACATCTCGACCAGCTCCTTGGCGTCCTCGAAACGCTGCAGCACCAGGTGGATCAGCAGCTTCAGCTCGAGGATGGTCAGCTGGCCCCACACCGTGTTGTCGTCGAACTCGACGCCGATCAGCGTGGTGATGGTGGTGTAGTCGTCCACCTCGGCGTTGTCCAGGCGCTTGAGCAGCAGCTTCAGCGAACGGTTGTCCAGCTTGTGCAGGTTGAGGATGTCGGCCCGGAAACCCAGGGCGCGGTTGGTGTTGTCCCAGATCAGGTCCTCGACCGGGTAGATCTCCGAATAGCCCGGCACCAGAATGCGGCAGGCGGTGGCGCCGAGGTCGTCGTACACGGCCATGTACACCTCCTTGCCCAGGTCTTCGAGGATGCCGAACAGGGTCTGGGCCTCCTGCTGGTTGGAGTCCTCGCCGTGGCCCGAGAAGTCCCACTCGACGAACTCGAAGTCGGCCTTGGCGCCGAAGAAGCGCCACGACACCACGCCGCTGGAATCGATGAAGTGCTCGACGAAGTTGTTCGGCTCGGTCAGCGCCAGGCTGTCGAAGGTCGGTTGCGGCAGGTCGTTCAGGCCCTCGAAGCTGCGGCCCTGGAGCAGCTCGGTGAGGCTGCGTTCCAGCGCCACCTCGAAGCTCGGGTGAGCGCCGAACGAGGCGAACACGCCACCGGTGCGCGGGTTCATCAGGGTCACGCACATCACCGGGAACTCACCGCCCAGCGACGCGTCCTTGACCAGCACCGGGAAGCCCTGCTCCTCCAGCCCCTGGATGCCGGCGACGATGCCCGGGTACTTGGCCAGCACTTCCTGCGGCACGTCCGGCAGGCACAGCTCGCCTTCGAGGATCTCGCGCTTGACCGCCCGCTCGAAGATCTCCGACAGGCACTGCACCTGCGCCTCGGCCAGGGTGTTGCCGGCGCTCATGCCGTTGCTCAGGTACAGGTTCTCGATCAGGTTGGACGGGAAGTACACCGTCTCACCGTCCGACTGGCGCACGAACGGCAGCGAGCAGATGCCACGCTCCTTGTTGCCCGAGTTGGTGTCGTACAGGTGCGAACCGCGCAGCTCGCCGTCGGGGTTGAAGATCTGCAGGCAGTGCTCGTCGAGGATCTCGGCCGGCAGCGCGTCCTTGGGCCCTGGTTTGAACCACTGCTCGTTGGGGTAGTGCACGAACGCCGCGTTGGCGATGTCCTCGCCCCAGAACTGGTCGTTGTAGAAGAAGTTGCAGTTCAGCCGCTCGATGAACTCGCCCAGCGCCGAGGCCAGCGCCGCTTCCTTGGTCGCGCCCTTGCCGTTGGTAAAGCACATCGGCGACTGCGCGTCGCGCACGTGCAGCGACCAGACGTTGGGCACGATGTTGCGCCACGAGGCGATCTCGATCTTCATCCCCAGGCCTGCGAGGATCGCCGACATGTTGGCGATGGTCTGCTCCAGCGGCAGGTCCTTGCCCGGGATGTAGGTGGTGCTGTCGGACACCGGCATCAGCAGCGCCTGGGCATCGGCGTCGAGGTTGTCGACCTCCTCGATGATGAACTCGGGGCCGGTCTGCACCACCTTCTTCACGGTGCAGCGGTCGATGGAGCGCAGGATGCCCTGGCGGTCCTTCTCGGAGATGTCCTCGGGCAGCTCGACCTGGATCTTGAAGATCTGGTTGTAGCGGTTCTCGGGGTCGACGATGTTGTTCTGCGACAGGCGGATGTTCTCGGTCGGAATATCGCGGGTCTGGCAGTACAGCTTGACGAAGTACGCCGCGCACAGGGCCGACGACGCCAGGAAGTAGTCGAACGGCCCCGGGGCCGAGCCGTCGCCCTTGTAGCGGATCGGCTGGTCGGCGATCACCGTGAAGTCGTCGAACTTGGCTTCGAGACGAAGGTTGTCGAGAAAATTGACCTTGATTTCCATGCGCAGGGGTACCAAAAGCGGGCGGGAACGGATAAATGGCGGGCATTATCCGGGATTTTTGCCGGGAAGTGTTGGCTGGCGACGAGTTGGAGGTCGGCCGCTCACCTGCATGCGGTGCCCGGGCTTTTCAAGGTGTTCGACGTTAGCGTTGCAGCGCCTATGAGATCGAGCGCCGCCCACGCGGCGCATCGCGACGCAAGGCCGCTCCCACATTTGTTGCAACGTGCCGAACCTGTCAGGCCATGGTTGCCCGCCTTGGCGCATGTCTTGAGACAGGTGGAGCGACAGTGGTGCCCACGCTGAAACCGCGTTGTACCAACAAGGCGGACCAGGTAATGGCACAGGAGAAATTGGCCCGAAACAGATGTGGGAGCAACTGTCTTGCTCAATTTTTAGAATCTGGCGCGATCCCTGTGGGAGTGGGTTTACCCGCGAAGCAGGCGACGCGGTACCTGGCACCGGCTATGCCGGTGTTCGCGGGCAAGCCCGCTCCCACAGCGACCGTGCAGCCCTAAAGCCACGCGCCACGCCTGTGGGAGCGGCCTTGTGCCGCGATGCGCCGCGCGGGCGGCGCTCGATCTGATAGGCGCTGTAACGGTTGCGGTGGACACCTGGAGGCCCTCACCCGGTCAATAACCCTTACACCCCAAAGGCCATAAAAGGGACAACCCCAGGCCCGAATCCGCCGCGATGCCTACTCCGCCCTGAAACTCCAGACGATCTCGACCACCCGCGACGCCAGGATCAGGTAGACCAGGCACAGGGTCACCTGCAGTACCGTGTGATAGGGCAACTTCGCCAGGCGGTGCAAGGTATCGCTGACATTCAGCAGAAACAGCAGCGCCGACACCAGGATCAACCCCCAGCCGGTGAAACTGAACACCCACAGCCCCAGCAGGACCTGCTGGTTGCCGTGGATCGCCTCGGTGCCTGCGGCGAACAGCAGCGCGCACACCAGCAGGTTCTTGAAATTGTCGAAGACCTTGGCACTGAGGTCGGCGTCGAGCAGTGCGAGGTACTTTTGCCAGAGTCTGCGCATGGGGCTCTCCCACGGATACGGTCGTCAGCGCAAGTCTAGGCCAGCCCTCTCAAGGTGTTCGGCGTCTCTCAGATCGAACGCCTGGCGTTTTTCTTGACGATGGCCTTCATCCGCGTCGCGGCCCGCTGCACGGTCGCCATCTTCTCCGGGCGTTTCATGCCCCGCCATTTGCGGATCTCGTCCCGGGTACGGCCGCAGCTCACGCACAACTCGCTGTTGAGCTGGCACAGCGAGACGCAGGGGTTGTCGATGTCTTTGGCCATGGGGCACTCCAATGTCGGGCGCGCATGATAACGGTTCGGCTATCGCCCTTGAACCGACCCATCCCTGAGGAAGTGGTTTGCGCCCACCGCCGGTGGCTCGCCATTTCCCACTCAAGCCCTCTAAAATGCCACTTCCAGCCTGAACGGAAGCAAGCCATGCTCGCCTCACTGATACGCCCTTCCCCTGCCCCACTGCTTGCGCCAGGGGAAACCGTGTTGCTGTTCGACGGTGTGTGCAGGCTGTGCAACGGCTGGGCGAGGTTCGTTATCCGCCATGATCGCCACTTGCGTATCCGCCTGGCCACGGTCCAATCAGCGCAAGGCCAGGCCCTGCTGGCCTGGGCAGGCCTGCCGGTGACAGCGTTCGACACCATGGCGGTGATCCGCGATCGACACTACTGGGTACGCTCCGAGGCCTTCTTCGAGGTGGTCCGCCAGCTGCCCGGTGCCTGGCCGCTGCTGCGCGTGCTGCGCCTGTGTCCCCGCAGATTGCGGGACTGGCTGTACGACCGCGTGGCGCTCAACCGCTATCGGCTGTTCGGCCGATACGACCAATGCCTGCTGCCCAGCCCGGACCACCGGCATCGTTTCCTCGAGGAGCAGCCATGAGCCGTCTCCACCAGGTCCATTGGCTGGCCCGGGCCAGCCTGGCCTTCGTGTTCGCCTACCATGGGCTGGTACCCAAGCTGATCATTCTTAGCCCCGGTGAACAGGTGCTGCTGCAAGCCCACGGGCTGGCACACGCCACCTGGTTGTCACAGGCCGCCGGCGTGGCCGAACTGGCGCTCGCCGCCCTGCTGCTGATGCCACGGCTGGTCTGGCCGTTGCTGGTCGGCGCAGCGGTATTGCTGGGCCTGCTGGTGGATGTGGCGGTGATGCAACCCTCGATGCTGGTGGATGCCTTCAACCCGGTTTCGCTGAATGTGGCGGGGATGGCGCTGTGTGCCGTGGCTTGGCTTTCCCGCCAGGACGCTGCAAGCCAGTCCCCCGCGAATATCCCGAGCCATTGCTGAGCGACTGTTGCCACAGCAACACCCCACTGCTGCGCCACCAGCAGCCCCGCTCGCAGCCCCTGTAAAACCGTAACCTGATCCCTGGCACGGCGATTGCGATACCTCGGTATCACCCGCCGTGCACAAGGTTCGCCATGTCCCCATTCAAAGCCCTCACCTGGCTGGTCTCGCCCCTGGCCCTGCTCGCCTTGTGGGCTGCAGTCGCCGACGCCGCACTGTTCCCGGCCAACCTGCTGGTGCCGCCCCTGGAGGTCTGGCGCAGCTTCGCCGACCTGCTGGCCACCGGCGAATTGCAGGAGCACCTGGCCGGCAGCCTGTCGCGCCTGTCGCTGGGCTTCGCCGCCGGCGCGCTGGCCGGCCTTGCGTTCGGCACGGCCATGGCCCTGTCAGACACGGTCGAGGCCTATTGCGCGCCGCTGTTCCATACCCTGCGGCAGATCCCCAGCATCGCCCTGATCCCGATGCTGGTGCTGCTATTGGGTATCGACGAGACCTTCAAGGTGGTGATCGTCGCCAAGACCGCGTTCTTCCCGGTGGCCCTGGCCACGGTCGAGGGCATCCGCGCCATCCCCCGCAGCCACTTCGAAGTGGCCGCCGTGTACCGCCTGCGCTGGCCGACCCTGGTCGCACGCATCGCCCTGCCCGCCGCGGTGCCGGCCATCGTCACCGGCGTGCGCGTGGCCCTGACCCGCGCCTGGGTGGTGCTGGTGGCCTGCGAGTTGCTGGCGGCCGACAGCGGCCTGGGGCAGATGATCGAGATGGGCCGGCAGATGCTGCGCATCGATGTGGTGATGGTGGGCGTGGCGATCACCGGGGTGATCGGCTTTGCCCTGGACTTCTCGCTGCGCCGTGTCGAACGGCGCCTGTCCGGCTGGCAAGCCGGGAGGTAATGATGAATCTGCGCAACCTGCGTGGCCTGCTGCTGCCACTGCTGCTGATCGGCGCCTGGGAACTGGCCTCGCGCCAGGACGCCGCCGGCGCCTACGCCTTCGTGCCATTGGCGACCATCGGCCAGGCCCTGGTGGAACTGCTGGGCAACGGCGAGCTGCTGGTCAACCTGCTGGCCAGCCTGGCCCGCACCAGCGCCGGCCTCGCCCTGGGCATCGTCGGTGGCGTCGCTCTGGGCGCGCTCATGGCCCTGTCGCCCCTGGCCAACCGCCTGGTGGCACCGTTGTTCCACGCCCTGCGCCAGGTGCCGATGCTCGGCTGGATCCCGCTGATCGCCCTATGGCTGGGCAACGGCGAAGCGTCGAAGCTGCTGATCGTCAGCCTGGCGGCACTGTACCCGATGGTGCTCAACACCTTCGAGGGCCTGCGCCAGGTCGATGTGCGCCATCGCGAAGTCGGCCAGGTGCTGGCGCTCGGGCACTGGCAGCAATTGCGCCTGGTGCTGCTGCCCGCCGCCCTGCCGAGCATCGTCACCGGTGTGCTGCAGGCCCTGGCCTTCGCCTGGGTCACGGCGGTCGGCAGCGAGCTGTTCCTCGCCTCCGGCGCCGGCCTGGGCAACCTGATGATGAACGCCGAGGCCGGCGCACGCATGGAGATCATCGTGATCTGCGTGCTGTGCATCGGCCTGTGCGGCTACCTGATGACCTGGCTGTCCACCCTGCTCGCCCGCCGCTTGCTGCGCTGGCGCCCCACCCGTTGAAAGGCCCGACCATGACCGCCATCGCCCAATCCCTTCCCGCCCACGTGCAGACCGGCGCGCTGAGCATCCGCAACCTGAGCAAGACCTACCCGCTCAAGGGCCGGCCCGTGCCGGTGCTGCAAGGCATCGACCTGGACATCCGCCCTGGCGAGTTCGTCAGCATCCTTGGCGCCAGCGGCTGCGGCAAGTCCACCCTGCTGCGCCTGCTCGTCGGCCTGGACCCGGACTACCAGGGGCAGATCCTGCTCGACGGCCAGCCGCTGAACGGCCCGGGCCTGGAGCGCGGCATCGTGTTCCAGGACCACCGCCTGTTCCCCTGGATGACGTTGCAGCAGAACATCGCCCTGGCCTTGAAGAACCATGACCTGGGCACGGCGCAGAAGCAGCGCCTGGTCGATGAGCACATCGCCCTGGTCGGCCTGCGAGGCTACGAGCAGGCCTATCCGCACCAGCTCTCCGGCGGCATGGCCCAGCGCGGCGCGATCGCCCGGGCGCTGGTGAACAAGCCCAAGGTGCTGCTGCTCGACGAGCCCTTCGGCGCCCTCGATGCCCTGACCCGCGTGCGCCTGCAGCAGGAGCTGCAGCGCATCTGGATACAGGAGCGCTGCACGGTGATCATGGTCACCCACGATATCGAGGAGGCCTTGTACCTGGGGGACCGGGTGATCGTGATGGAGGCCAATCCGGGGCGCATCGGCGAGCAGGTGCAACTGGAGCTGGCACATCCGCGACAACGCGATACGGCGCTGTTGTTCCAGCACAAGCAGCGCCTGTTGGCGCAACTGGTCGGGCATTGACCTGTCCGGCGTGGGCATGGCCGGCTCGGTCATCAGCAGCTAACCGAGCATGTGGGCCAGCACCGTGGCCATCGCGCCACCGATGACGAAACCGCCGACGTTAGACCGGGTGGGGGTCTCCAGGTGTTCGCCGCAACCCTTGCAGCGCCTATGAGATCGAACGCCGCCCGCGCGGCGCTCGATCTCAAGAACGCTGCAACTCTGTCGTCGAACACGATGCCACGAAGCGATACCTTCGCTTGGCAACATTTCGATGCAAAAATGCAACACACACCTGCGCCCGTACCGTTAGAATGGCCGCCTGGCGTGTGCTGCGTGCGCCCGGGAGCCTTCCCGAATACGGAGAACATTCATTTGTTTTCCGTGAGATTTGTCCATGTTGCACGCATGCCTCCATTCCCCATGGCCCTTCCTGCCCCGTGTCTTCACGGCGTGGGTTGTTGCGCCGCATTCCCCATCCTTCTTCTCGCCCTTCGCCGCAGTGGCCCGTCTTGTCCGGAGCCAGCGTCCCGCCGTGCCCGTTGCCCGCCGCGCCACTGCCACCGCGAGGGTGATGCCATGAACGAGGAGCGTTACATGACCGCACCCCTTCCACCCGTCAAGCCGCGCTCGATGCTGCGGCACCTGCTGGCCACCGAGGCGGCCGGCGGCGTCTTGCTGATGTTCACCGCCGCGCTGGCCATCGTCATCGCCAACAGCCCCTGGGCCAGTGCCTACCAGCACCTGCTGCACCTGCCCGTCGGCCCGGTGCTGACCGACAAGCTCGGCCCGATGACCGTGCACATGTGGATCAACGATGGCCTGATGGCGATCTTCTTCCTGCTGGTGGGCCTGGAGATCAAGCGCGAGCTGGTCGACGGTCGCCTGGCCAGTTGGGAGCAGCGTCGCCTGCCGGCCCTGCCGGCACTGATGGGCATGGCCGTGCCGGCGCTCATCTACCTGGCGGTGTCCCGTGGCGAGCCGGGCCTGGCCGACGGCTGGGCGATCCCGGCCGCCACCGACATCGCCTTCGCCGTCGGCGCCCTGGCCCTGCTCGGCCGGCACGCGCCGCTGTCGCTCAAGGTGATGCTGGTGTCGGTGGCGATCATCGACGACATGGGCGCGGTGGCGATCATCGCCGTGTTCTACACCTCGTCGCTGAACCTGCTGGCCCTGGCCGGCGCCGCCGGCATCGTCGCCGTGCTGCTGGCGTGCAATCGCCTGCGTGTGGTCAGCCTGTGGCCCTACCTGATCGGCGTGGCCGCGCTGTGGTACGTGACCCTGCTGTCGGGCGTGCACGCCACCATCGCCGGCGTGGTCGGTGCCCTGCTGATCCCCTACAGCACCGGCGACAGCGAGGCCCGCGAAGCCAGCCCGCTGCTCAAGCTGGAACATGGCCTGGCGCCCTGGGTCGGCTTCCTCATCGTGCCGGCCTTCGGCTTCGCCAACGCCGGCGTCTCGTTCGGCGACCTGGGCCTGAGCGACATCTTCGCCCCGCTGCCACTGGCCATTGCCCTGGGCCTGCTGCTGGGCAAGCAGCTCGGCGTGTTCGGCGGCGTGCTGCTGGCGGTCAAGACCGGCCTGGCCAGCAAGCCCCATGGCGCCAGCTGGCTGCAGATCTACGGCGTGGCAATGCTGTGCGGCATCGGCTTCACCATGAGCCTGTTCATCGGCGAGCTGGCCTTCCCCGGCCAGACCGAGAAGATCGACGCGGCCAAGATCGGCATCCTGCTGGGCTCGCTGCTGTCGGCGGTGATCGCCTGCCTGATCCTGCGTTTCGCGCCCAAGCCGGCGGATTGATACAAGCACTCGGGGCTGCCTGGCAGCCCCGTTCAATCTACTGGTAACTGAACTTGCGTGTAGTAACTGGACTTGCGTGGGAGCGGGCTTGCCCCGCGATCGTTTCTACAGCGCCACGCGGAACCTGCAGCCCACCTCACCCCCGCACCACCGACACCCCGCCATCCACCACCATGGCCGTCCCGGTCATGAAACTCGATGCCTGCGACGCCAAAAACAACGCCGCCTCGGCGATTTCCTGGGGTCGGGCCAGGCGCTTGAGGGCATGCAACCCTTCGACATGGGCCCTGGCCTCGGGGCTGTTCATCGCACTGCGGCCCATGGGCGTATCGGTACCGCCGGGCAGCAACGCGTTGGCGCGTATGCCGCGACTGCCCTGCTCCGCCGCAATGACCTGGACCAGCCCGACCAGCCCGGCCTTGCTCGCCGCATAGGCGGCCATGCCCGGCATGCCCACGCTGTGGCCGACAAAGGTCGAGGTGAAAATCAGCGAGCCGCCGCCACGGGCCAGCAACGCCGGAATCTGCGCCTGGGCGCAGAGGAAGGCGCTGGTGAGATTGGTGTGCAGGGTGTGTTGCCAGCCCTCCAGGGACAATTCGGGAACGGCAGCCAGTTCACCGAGGGTACCGGCATTGTTGAAGGCAATGTCCAGGCCACCGAAGCGCGCCACCGCCACGTCCACCAGTTCCCTGACCAATGCCGTATCGGTGATGTCGCCGGCCACGGCAACGGCCTGGCCTTGCCCTGCCGCCGCGATGTCCGCCGTCAACTGCTCAAGCTCGACCTCGCGCCGAGCCGTGAGCACAAGGTTGGCGCCGTGCCGGGCGAACAATGTCGCCGCAGCTCGGCCGATACCGGAGCTGGCGCCGGTGATGATTGCCACTTTGCCTGCCAGTTGCATGATAAGTACCTCGTCCTGAAGTTGGGTGCAGGGTGCGCGGGGTACTATCGGGTGGCGTGGTGCCGGGAAGCTCTCCGTTTCTTGTGCACTATCAACCTTGGCTCATATGGCCTGCGGTGCATCTGCGATAGGTTGCTGCAGCAAGGTACGCGGCAACTTGAAGCCCTTGAACGGCTGCTGGGTGATCGGGTTGAAGGCTTTCTCCGAACTGAGCCGATAGCGCATCACACCGTCACCGGTCTTGAAGCTCAGGTCCACCGCGGTGGCGCTGCGGCCATTCAGGGCGCCACGGCTGAGCAGGCGGAACATCGACCAGGGGCCCCGGTATTCCAGGCTGCTGCTGTTGCCATTGAGCCTGAGCAGGGTGAGGTTGCTGCGTACCTGCTGGCCAAGCGTGTTGGGCCAGATCACACCGATGATCTGGCTGGGGCCGTGGGTGTAGGAGACCAGTTGACCATCGAGGTCCAGCAAGCTGGTGCTCTGATTGGCGCTGAGCCCCAGGGGCTCGATGCTGAACTGCACGCCGAGGTTGCCGCGCGGGTCAAAGAACGTTTCGCGAATACGGTCTGCCAGGGCGAGTTGGTCGATGACTTCGTTGCGAATCAGGTAGCCATCCTGGTTCTCGGCGTACAGCGCGTCGAGGTTGTCCTTGATGAATGCGTTCAGGTACCGGTCCTGGAACTGCTGCAGGCGCCCCTTGGGCCCGAAGAACGCCTCGAAATCATCGAGGGCGGCATCAGGTCCTCCGGCCACAAAGGGATATCGTCCTGCCAGCCGCTGCTGGAAGAAGCTGTAGACGTCGGCATCCCAGCGCCGCTCGAGCTCGCGCAGCGCCTCTACGACCAGCACTTGCGCCGTCTGGTCCGCGACGGCCCTCACCTGCTGTCCGACCGGCTCTGGCAGCCCTGTCGCAACCCGCTGCAAGGTGGCAATCGGGTCCGCGCCGCTCATCGAAAAACGCTGCAGCACCGCCTGCAGAGCGGCCTTGCCCCTGTCGGGGCTGTCCTGTACCCCTCTCGCCTGGTCGTGGACGGCGGCAATCGCGCTCAAGGTTTCATCGTAATAGCTGGGCCTGTCGCCTTTGGCCTGCAGCATGTCGTTCAAGCCCAAGAAGGCCCGGCGAACACCAACCAGATGCTGGTCGGCCGCCTGCACCGCCAGATTCGGGGCCTCTGCGTTGTCCGCCAGTGTGGGCATTGCCGTATTGGCGCGCACGCTCTCCAGCAGTCGACGCAACGGCTCTGCCGGCCCGGTCAATTGCCCCAGTACCGAGACCCCGTGCTCCAGGTCGCGGAAACGGGCAATCGCGAGTGCGTTCAGGGCTCGCCGCCAGCTGTCGATATAGTCCGCACTGTAGAGGTTGTGGATACCCTCGATCAGTACTTCGCGATCAGCCGGTGAATAGTCCAACTGGCGGCGCTCGCCCAGCGCCCACTGATCGACCATTGCCAGGTCGGTGACCTGCGCGCTGCGGGGCATGAAGTATTCGCTGAAGCCCTTGGCAGTCAGCATGGGCGCCAGGAACAGGTCAGCGGGCACCTGGGCATCGCCGGACCTGAGCTGGAACACCGAATCGAAGGCAGGCCCGACCTCGTGGCGCAGGTCCAGGCCATTGTGCAACTGCTCCTGGGCCTGCTGCTTCAGGCTGACATACACCCGCTGCGCCAGTGGCACCTCACGCAGGCCTTGCTGGGCCTGGTCAAGCCGCTGGCGGAACTGTGGCAGCTCGGTATCGGCATAGGCCAGGGCGTATTGCAGGTGACGCATGAGGGCCTGCTGCAGTTGCCCCTGGCCAGGAAAGGCTGCCTGCCATTGCCGGGCCATCCACTGCTCGACCCATTGCGGCCGACGGTTGTGGCGGTCCTCGATCATCCGGTACACCCTGAGCGCGGCCATCTGCTGCTCGCTGCCCACAGGAGCGGCATCCATGGCATCGATCACTCCGCTGGCAACGGCCGGCAGGAAGCGCCTGGACAACAGGCTCAGGTAGGCCTCATCGACCCGCGGCCCCAGCAGGCGCCCCTGGTAGAGCCCCAGGTCCGCCACCACCGGCCAGGCCGATCGATAGTCGCCGAACACGGCCACTGCCTCGCGAATCTGCTCCAGTGGCGCCAGCAGGTTGCGCCCGGTAGGGTCCAGCCGCTGATCCAGTTCATGGCTGCCAAATGCCCGACTCATGTCCAGGACGCTGGCCACCTTGTCGCTGTTGGCCTCGTAGTAGCGCTGCCAGGCACTGCCCATGACGACCAGCGCCAATGCCCCGACCCCCGAGCCGGCCCACAGCAGGCGTCGCTTGCCTAGCGCCACCCTGATGTTGTCGCCGGCCAGCCCGGCCTCCGGATACACCACCTGCTGGAACAGGCGTTGGGCAAAGTACGCCTGTTGCCTGCCCTGGGGCTTGCCCTCGCTGACCGGCGCATCGGCCTTGAAGGGATGGGCCACATTGCGTTGGAAGGCGTTGAGCACCTGGCCCTGCTGAAGCATCGAGGACAGATACAGGCCCCGCACCAGTGCCGGCGTGGTGAAGCGATCACTTACCAGCATCTCGCGCAGGAACGCCAGCAGTATCGGACGCAGGCCAAGTAGCTGGCCCTGCAATGACACCAGCCGTTCACGCAGGTCGGTCTTGCCCAGTACGCCCAGGTCGTTGAGCACCTGCTCCTCGGTCCGCCTGACCAGCCAGTCGTATTGCTCGGCCAGTTCATCCAGCCAGGCATCGAACGCGCTGACGGCATCCAGCCTGAAGGTGAACCCGAGCAACCGCTCTCGCTCGGCTTGCGTCAGGCGCGCAAACAACTGCTCGAACCCATCCAGCAAATCGAACTTGCTCAGCACCACATACACAGGCAAACGCGCACCCAACTGGTTGCTTACCTCATGCAGGCGAGCCCGCAGCACCTGCGCCAAGGCCATGCGCTGCTGCGGCGTGGCCAGCTGCAAGGCGGCAAGATCGACGACCAGCACGACGCCATTGAGGGCGTTACGACTGCGCGTGCGGGCCAGCCAACCCAGCAGGTGCATCCATAGCCGCGCCTGGGTGCCAGCCGGCAGTACCGGCCTGGCCTTGTCGAGCGTGTCGGGCAGGTTGCCATCCGGGGCCTGCCGGGTCATGAGCGCCCCCGGCGGATCGATGACCACCGCATCGTCGCTGATCCACCAGTCCACGGGATAGGCCAACGCCTCGTCCTGGCGCCCGTGTGCCTGGACCTTGCCGATCCGCGTCAGGGAAAAGCGCTGGTCCGAGCGCTCCATCAGGCTGGTCTTGCCCGCGCCCTCGTCGCCCAGCAGCAGATACCAGGGCAACCGATACAGCGCACCATACCCGCCGGCATGCTCCAGGTAGCTTGCCAACCCCGCATCGAGGGCACGCTGCTGGGCCAGGAGCACAGGCAGTATTGGATCGGCGCTCGCCTCGATATCCCGCTGGCGTTCGGCCTGCAGCCGGCGAAAGCGCGCACGCAGCACGAACAGCCAGATCAGCAATGGCAACAACACCAGCAGCAGTGTGGCGACGCTGCGATGCGCCAGGCTGGCCAGTGGCTGCTGCCCGTGCCACTGCCATTGCGGCCCGAGCCACCAGATCAGCACCAGCAGCAACACCGCCCCAAGCCCCAGCAACAGCGGCATGGCCAGATTGATTCGGGACGCCAGCGGCAGGCCCCAACGTTTGAAAAGCGCCCAGAGTTTGCTCATGGCGGTTCAAGACTCCCTGTTCTGATCGTTCAATCCTGATGTCGCGGTGAACTGCTGCAGCTGCTGGTAGACCTCGGGCTCCCACGCCTCGGCAGTCATGCCACGCATGGTGCGAGCGACATTCGCGCACAGCTCCTGGGCGAGCCAGGACACGCCCCGTGAGGCCAGCAGGTCGGCGGCGATCACCGTGCTATGGCAACGCTCGCGTGGTGAGCGGTAGTCCGCTTGCAGCCCTTGCAGCTTCAACAACACCGGTTCCACGCCCTCGACCTCGAGCTGGCTGGCCAGCTCCTCGCGCAGGCCGATGAACGCCTGAGTGGCGCCATCCCCTGCCAGCGTTGCCTGGCTGCCCCTGAGCCAGGCCAGGCACTGGTCATCGACAAACGCGGTGCCATCGCTGAAGCACAATTGCTCAAGCGCCGGCAGGCGTCGCACAAACCTGGCGGTGGCACAGCGAATGGCCTCGGCGACTTCGTTCATTGCCAGGCGCGTGGCGATGCCCGCCGCCAGATAGCTGCCGCGAATCCAGTAAGGGGCGGCCGCGACACTTCGCTCGACTTTCATCAGCAGGGTCGGGTCGATCGCCGAAGCAGACAGCGCGTCCTCGTACCCGCCGACAATGTCGGCCGGCACCGCCATCAACTCGGTGCGAAGCCCCTGACGCGTGGAGGGCAGTGTCTGGATATGCGCCCACAGGCCGAAGCGCCTCAGCTGGTAGCCCGTCGGATCGTAGATATCCTGCTGGTTGATGAACTCGGCCATACCCAGTACCGCACGACGGGTCTCACGTTCGTTCCCCAGGGAGAGAGTGGTACTGGCAGGTCGAAACACATCGGTCAGTGGTGCGACGGGCGCCTGGGGTGGCGAGGATTCCTTGCGACTGGGTTGCGCAGTCCCCATCGCCTGCTCGGCCTGCTTGAGCAGCGCGCGCTCCAGCTCGCCCAGCGCGGCAGGATCGAGCTGCGCCAGGGGTGCCTGCTGTTGCAGGCAGGCCAATGCCTGCTGGGCGGCCTGCTTGCAGGCCGGGGTGTAACTGAAGCGGTCGAGGCCGGGCAGCGCCGCCGACAGGCGCCCGAGCAGCAGCCCGACCAGCTTGCGCTTGCCCA
Organism: Mitsuaria sp. RG; assembly: GCF_028369275.1. Taxonomy (NCBI): domain Bacteria; kingdom Pseudomonadati; phylum Pseudomonadota; class Betaproteobacteria; order Burkholderiales; family Sphaerotilaceae; genus Roseateles; species Mitsuaria sp. RG. The sequence continues at coordinate 10,818 of NZ_JAQMYQ010000026.1, read as the reverse complement.
GGAAGCCCTTGGGGCCTGGCTTGGGATGGGCGCTTTCCCAATAGTGCTCGACCATGCCTGCCAGCAACGTCAGCGTGCAACACCAGCGCTCCCAGCATCCCGTGCGCAGCCAGGCGACACTGAGGTGCCCGATGATACGCAAGTGCTTGCACTGGCCGCTCAGGTAGTGACGGGAGGCTTCCTCGATGTAGGGCCAATCGATGGCGGCTTCATGCAGCCCTCCCAGCTTGACCATCTCCTGATCGATCGCCTGGTAGGTTTCGTCCTCGATATCGAAATAACCCGCTGGCGCGAGCGGGTCGACGGGCGCCAGCAACCTGGCGACCTCCTCGGTCGACACCGGCGCTACCAGCGACATGCTGTGCGCGCCTGGTCAATCAACGGGTCCAACCCCTGCGCATCGAAACGCAAGCCATCGAGGGCCGGATGATCACTGACCACAAGGATGCGCTGGGCACCCTGCAGTACCTTGATCTGCTCGATGGCGGGCAAGCCGCGCCCGGCATCCAGCACCTGGCCGTTTTCCAGCACCTGCCAGGCCAGCGAGCGGGTCGACCGATGCTCCGTACGCAGTTGCAAGGTCACCCGATTGCCCTGGACGGGTTCGGCGGTGAGCAACTGCAGCCTGGAGATGTTCTGTACACAGCTGACGGCGAGATAGGGGCGCGGCTCGGAGGTCGCGATAGCCGGTGCGGAGATCACGACCTGCCGCCGCCCTGTCCGCTTGTCGTCCTCGGCCCCCAGGATGAATGCCAGATTGTCGGGCGCTCGTCGGGTCTCGTTGGCCATGACCCGAGCCACGCTCGGGGCATCGAGCTCCGGGGCCGACCATCCCTTGCCGATCGTCGGCACGCGCGCCGGCGTTCCCGCCGCCTCATCGAAACACGCCAGGCGCTCGACATTGGAAACAATCCCCGTGCAGTCCCGCACAGGGGCTGCAAAGGTCGGTTCCAGCAGCGCGAACAATGCCAGACCAAGCACGCAACTATATGGATTGCACACCAGAATTAGACCTCACGGCTCGATGCAACTTCTTATTGGGAACATGCAAAGCAATAGAAAAAAGACAATTAGCCATCGCTAAAAAACAGACTTGACGCAAGCCTAGAACAACCTCACCACCACAAACAATCAAATATTTTCTTACATTTTTAGACTCGACTTTGATTACTTCATTTCAGCATCGTCTAAGGGCAATTTACAGCACCAAAACATTAACGTGTATATAAAAACAAATATGTAGGACCCCTCCTACAAAATTCTAAAAAACTTCCCACAAGCACAATACCCCACAAACTTCAGCATCAGGAATAAACTTACATCATGTCCAGAAACTCAAGTTCCGTTGCGCCCAAAGAGCGCATCAACATCAAGTATGTACCCGCCACGGGGGATCAACAGGCCGAGGTTGAACTGCCGCACAAGATGCTGGTGCTGGGTGACTTCGGCCTGGTCGACAACCGCAACCTGGAGGACCGCCAACCCATGCGCATCGACAAGCACAGCTTCGACAGCGTGCTCAAGGACGCCGACGTCAAGCTGAGCCTCTCGGTCCCTTCGGCACTCAACCCTGTCGCCGACGCCGAGCTGGCGGTCGAGCTGCAGTTCAGGACGATCAACGACTTCGGCCCCGACCAGATCGCTCGCCAGGTGCCGGAGCTGAACAAGCTGCTGGCGCTGCGCGAGGCCCTGGTCGCCCTGAAAGGCCCGCTGGGCAATGTCCCGGCATTTCGCCGGCACCTGCAGCACCTGCTGACGGACCAGCAGGCACGCAAGCAACTCGCGCAGGAGCTGGACCTGGTAGTCGAAGCCCCGCCAGCGGAATGAAAACGCACTTCTGACAGATGGCATATGACATAGACAACGGAGCGTCTCGGATGTCCACCACAAACAACACGACAATCACTGCCGATACCACGGCTGAAACCATCGGTAACTCGACACTGCTCGACCAGATCATGGTCGAAACCATGCTGGTACCCAGCCAGGAGGGATACCAGATCGCCAGGCAAGGCGTGGCTGCATTCATATCGGAAATGCTCAAGGACGATACCCCGGACCAGTTGGTCAACAAGCACCGGGTCGACCAGATGATTGCCGAAGTCGACCGACTTCTCGGCAAACAAATGGATGCCATTCTTCATCAATCCGAGTTCCAGGCGCTGGAGTCCGCATGGCGCGGGCTGAAACTTCTGGTCGACCGTACCGACTTTCGCGAGAACATCAAGCTGGAAGTCCTGCATGTCAGCAAGAGCGACTTGCTCGATGACTTCGACAATGCCGCGGACATCACTTGCAGCGGGCTTTACAAACATGTCTACACCGCAGGTTACGGACAGTTTGGCGGTGAACCCGTGGCGGCCATGATCGGCAACTACAACTTCGGTCCCTCCTCGCCTGACATCAAGCTGCTGAGCTATGTCGCCTCCGTGGGCGCCATGTCGCATGCCCCCTTCATCACCGCCCCCGCTCCCGAGTTTTTCAACCTGAGCAGCTTCGAGGACCTGCCCGACCTCAAGGAGGTCAAGGACATCTTCGAAGGGCCACGCTTCGCCAAGTGGCGGTCGTTGCGCGACAGTGAAGATGCCCGCCATATCGGCCTGGTGCTGCCGCGCTTCATGTTGCGCTCGGTCTATGACCGCCAGGAACACCCCATCAGCAGCTTCAGCTACGACGAAAACATCGACGCTCGACACCAGAACTACCTGTGGGGCAACGCCGCCTTCCTGATGGCCAGCTGCATCAACGACAGCTTTGCCCGTTATCGCTGGTGTCCGAACATCATCGGCCCACAATCCGGTGGCGCCGTGGACGACCTGCCGGTGCACCTGTACGAAGCCCTCGGGCAGTTGCAGGCAAAGATCCCGACCGAGGTGCTGGTCTCCGATCGCAAGGAGTTCGAGCTGGCCGAAGAGGGCTTCATCGCCCTGACCATGCGCAAGGACAGCGACAACGCCGCATTCTTCTCGGCCAACTCGGTGCAGAAACCCAAGCAGTTCCCCAAGACATCCGAAGGCTTGCAGGCACAGACCAACTACAAGCTCGGCACCCAGTTGCCCTACCTGTTCATCGTCAACCGGCTCGCCCACTACATCAAGGTGCTGCAACGCGAGCAGATCGGCAGCTGGAAGGAGCGCAACGACCTCGAAGGCGAGCTCAGCCGCTGGCTCAAGCAGTACATCGCCGACCAGGAAAACCCCTCGGCCGACATCCGCAGTCGCCGCCCCCTGCGTGCCGCGCAGATCGAAGTCAGCGACGTCGCGGGCGATCCGGGTTGGTACCAGGTCTCGCTCGCGGTGCGCCCGCACTTCAAGTACATGGGGGCGAACTTCGAGATCTCCCTGGTCGGCCGGCTCGACACCCAATGAGCAGCCTCTTCGACCGCCTGGCCAGCGACGCTCCCGCTGGCCGCCGAGAAAGCACCGGGCGCACCGTCGAGCGGATCAAACGCCACCTCGAGACGCTGCTCAACGCCCGTCGGGGCTGCTCGCAGAGCTGCCCCGACCTCGGCTTGCGCGACTTCAACGGCCATGACCAGGGCAACGGCGACCTGCTGCGCCAGGTGAGCTCGGACATCCAGCGCACGATCCGGCGCTACGAGCCGAGGATCCAGGTGCTGAACCTGCAGGGGCAGCCAGACACGGACAACCCGCTGGAACTGCACTTTCGCCTGGATTGCCAGGTGCGGGTGGAAAACCACGCCGAACAGCTGCAGATCGAACTGCTGGTCAACGGCCACAACCGCAACACCCAGGTGAGGTAGGCCATGTCGTTGAAGGACCGCTTCGGCGAAGAACTGCGCTACCTGCGCGAACTGGGGGAGGACTTTGCGCGGGACAATCCCCAGCTCAGCCGCTATCTGGGCAAGGACAGTGGCGACCCCGGCGTCGAGCGCCTGCTGGAAGGCCTCGCTTTCCTGACCGCCAAGCTGCGCCTGAAACTCGAGGACGAGGTGCCGGAACTGACCCATGGCATGCTGCAACTGCTCTGGCCGAATTACCTGCGGCCCCTGCCCAGCGCGACGATCATTCAGTTCTCGCCCCTGGACGCTTCGCTCAGCCAGGCCCAGATCGTTCCCAGAGGCTCACGCCTGTTTTCCCGGCCGGTCGATGGCGTGGATTGCGAGTTCCGCACCTGCACCGAGGTGAAGCTCTATCCCTTCACGCTCGGTGAGGTGAGCGCGACCCTGACGCCCGACAGCTCGGTCATTCACCTCCAGCTCGAGACCCAGGTGCAACGCCCGCTGAACACCCTGGGCTGCGACAGCCTGGAGTTCCACCTCGGTGGCGAGCGCAGCAACGCCCAGACCCTTTACCTGTGGCTGGCGCAATACCTCGAGCACATCAGCGTGACCATCGACGGCCAGGTGCGTCGCCTGCCGGCCAACCACCTGAGCTTCTCCGGCTTCAGCCCCGACGAGGCGTTGCTTCCCTACCCGCGCAATGTGTTCGATGGCTACCGGATCCTCCAGGAGTACCTGGTCTTCCCGCAACGCTTCCACTTCTTCAACCTGACCGGCCTGGGCAGGATCTGGCCGGCGCACGCCAGCTCCACGATCCGCATCGAGTTCCACCTCGCGCGCCCACTGCCCGGCTCGACGCGGATCGGCCCCGATGACTTCAGGCTGTTCTGCGCCCCTGCCATAAATCTGTTCGAGCACGGAGCCGAGCCCATCGACCTGTCCGGAACGGCTGACCAGCATCGCCTGGTACCCCATGGCCTGCGCCGCGACAGCCACGAGATCTTCAGCGTCGACCGGGTGATCAGCACCCGCACCAGCGCCGATGGCAGCCCTGGCGAGCAACTGCGGGTGTTCCAGCCTTTCGAGTCGTTCGCCCACGAGATCGAGCATGTGCAGGGACGCACCGCGCTGTACTACCGCTGCCGGGTCGAGCAATCGCTGCTCGGTGACGGGCTGGATCACCAGATCGCCTTCGTGCGGGGCGACGAAAGCCAGTTCATCGGTCACATGGAAACCGCCTCGATCGAGCTGACCTGCACCAATCGGGACCTGCCGATGGCGCTGGGCCTGGGCGATATCGATGTCATCAACCAGGCCACCGCGCCGTTGATCCGCTACCGCAACATCTGCCTGCCGACCCGCCCGTACCGTCCGGTGCTGGATGGCCAGTTGCAGTGGACTCTCATCTCCAACCTCTCGCTCAACTACCTGTCGCTGCTCTCGGCCGCCCCGCTCAAGGCGGTGATCGGCGCCTACGATTTCGCCGCCCTGCACGACATCCAGCAGGCCAGGGCCACGCGCAAACGCCTGGACGGCATCGGCGAGGCGCACACCGAACCGCTGGACTGGTTGATCAAGGGCCTGCCCATTCGCGGCCTGCGTACCCGCCTGCGGCTCGACCAGCAGGCCTTCCTCTGCGAAGGCGACCTGTACCTGTTCGGCTGCGTGCTGTCCCACTTCTTCGCCCTCTACGCGAGCACCAACTCCTTCCACCAGCTGGAAGTGATCAATACCACCAACAACGAGCACTACACATGGCCACTGCTGACCGGCAGACAACCGCTGATCTAGCCGAAACGCTACTCGCCGAGGCCCACCGGCACAGCTTCTTCCAACTGCTGGAGCGGCTGCATGGCTTGCACGGTGACAACCTCGAGCCGCGCTGGCCAGACACCTCCACACGCCAGCGCGTGCACCTTGCCAGCGACCCGCGGCTGAGCTTTCCGGTGGCCGATGTGCTGGCCGCCGAGCGGATCGCCGAGGCGCCGTCGCGCTATCGCGTGCGCACCACCTTCCTGGGGCTGCACGGCACCGACTCGCCCCTGCCCAGCTACTACCTCGACGAACTGGCCTACGAATACGCCCAGGGCATCGGCGTGCGCCCCGCGCTGTTCGATTTCTTCAACCACTGCCTGCTCAGCCTGCTGCACCGCATCTGGCGCAAATACCGCTACTACGTGCGCTTCCAGACCGGGGCGAGCGATGACTTCTCGCGCTACGCCTTCGCCCTGATCGGCCTCGGCGACGAACGCCTGCGTGGCGACACGCCGCTGCCCTGGAGCCGTCTGCTGAGTTTCGTCGGCGTCATTGCCAGCCGCAGCCGGGCACCCGGTGTGGTCGCCGGGATCATTGCCCACTGCTTCGATCTGCCGTCGGTGCAAATCCGCGAGTTCGAGACCCGCACGGTGACCATCGCACACCGCCAGGTGGTGCGCCTGGGACGCTGCAACGGGCAACTGGGCGAGAGCTTCATGCTCGGCGACCGCACGCGAACCCGCAGCAGCAAGTTCACCTTGCTGATCGGCGACCTCGACCTGGCACGCCTGCGCAGCCTGCTGCCCGGCGGCGTCGACTTCGAGCGACTGCGTGCACTGATCGACTTCCTGCTCCGCGACGGCCTGGCCTATGACCTCGAGCTGCGCCTGAAGCCACGTGAACTGCCACCGTTCCGCCTGCACCGCGAGCAGGGTGCACACCTGGGCTGGACCAGCTTCATCGAAGACCGCAAGGGTGAAGTCAGCCCGGTCGTGCGGATACGGGGTCGCGCATGACCAGACTCGCCCTCAGCATCGCCAATCTCGATCGCCTGCACCACGGCGTCGTCGCGTGCCATCTGTTCGACCGCGATGGCGGCATCATCGGCAGCCGCAAAGCCGACTGGTTGCTGCTGGATCGCCAGCGGCGGATTCACCCCGCTCATTGTGCGATCCGCTGGCTGGAAGGCAGCTTCTGCGTGATCGACCTCTGCGGCCAGACCCTGCTCAACGACAGCCCGCTGCCTCCCGGCCCAGGCAAGCCGGTGCGCGTGCGCGAAGGCGACTGCCTGCAGGTCGGCCCCTATCAACTGCACGCCCGCTATCAAGCCGGGCCAAGCGATCAAAGCTTCATCCGCGGCGACCTGGATGACCTGCTCAAGCCTGGCCGGCAGGCGCTCGAAGCGCTGCTGGACAGCTCGTTGGCCAGCCCCTGGCATCCCGCGCCCCGTACAGCGAGTCTCCCGGTCGATATCTGCACGCTGTTCGATCGACTTCAGGCCCCGGATCCCCTGGCCGCACTAACTGCACCGCAGCAACCGGCCCAGCCTGGGGCAAGCGCCCTGCAGCGACTCATCGCCGGAGGGAAGCCATGACGTCTCATCCACTGAGGGTAGCCACGCTTCTGCTTGCCCTCGGGTCGGCCACAGGCTGCACGGCCCTCGGCAAGATCGGCCAGGTGTTGATGGACCCTTCCATCCCAGTGGGCGCGCTGTCGGACCAGCCCACCGAGGTCGCCTTCAGCCTGCACGCCAGCCCAACCATCAACACCAACCCCCACAGCCTCGATGCGAAGGTACCCGGTGAAGCGCTGGAGCCCACGCCTTATGCGGTCAGCCTCCGTGCAGGCGATCCGCTGGCGTTGACTGAGCAGGTCGCCGGTCTGCTGGCGCATCTTCAAGCGCTGTTTCCAGCCATGTCCCCCGTGGAGCCGAACGACCAACAGGCACCGGCCCATTCACCCATGGAGCATGAAGGCCCAGGCAGCTATGACGCCAAGGACGTCCGGTTCGACGTGGCCGCCCCCAGCCAGAAAGCGACGCCGTCGATCGCCACCCCCGTCGCGATCAAGATCCTGCAACTGCGTGACGACTCGCTGCTGCGCAACAGCCTGTATACGCAACTCGACCAGGACCTCGCCAAGGCCCTGCGCAGCACCTACATCCGCGACGACGACTACCTGCTGGCACCGGGGCAGTTCAAGTTCGTGCGCTTCGAGCCCATCGCCGCCGACACGCGCTTCATCGCCGTAATCGCCAAGTTCAACGACATCACCAACGCCGACTGGCGGCAGGTGATACGCATCGCGCCACGCGGCCGTCAGGTCGTGCTCGCCGTGACCCTCGATGGCACGCAGATCCTGCTGCAGGAGGAAAGCTGATGCCCCGCCTGCAGGTCTCCACCCTCCCCCTTTATTTGGAGCGCCCATGAGCTCACGCAATCCAGTTCTCTGGCCCGAAGGCATGTTCGTCAAGCCACAGCATTTCCAGCAACAGGCCAGGGCCAGCGACGCCGCGGTCCAGCAGCGCGTCAGCAGCCTGAATGCGGCGTTCTACGGTTTCAGCGAACTGCAGCTGAACCAGGAGTACCTGAGCCTTGGCAAGGTGGCCATCACCCGGGCCCGCGGCATCATGCCGGACGGCACGGTATTCGACATTCCCGGCGACCTGCCGCCGCCGCCCGCCCTGGAAATCACCGACGACGGCACGCAACGCAACGAGGTGTTCCTGTGCCTGCCTTTGCGCACCGAAGGGGGACGCGAAGTCAGCTGGCCCGAGAGCGGCGGCAACTACCGCTACGGCGCCCAGCCCCTGGAGATCAAGGACACCCACAGCGCCGACGGCGACCTGGTGCAGGTGGACCTGGCGGTCCCCAACCTTCAACTCATGCGCGAGACCGAGGACAACAGCGCCTACTCCCGGCTGTCTCTTGCCTGGATCCTCGAGCGCCGGCCCGACGGCAGCCTGCTGCTGGACGACGACTTCTACCCCACCTGTGTCTCGATTCAGGCGGCCCCGGCACTCAAGCGGTTTCTCGACGAAGTCAGCAACACCTTGCGCGAGCGCGCGCGCAACCTCGCGGCGCGTATCGGCTCGCCCGGTCAGTCGGGGGTGGCCGACATCCGCGACTTCAATCTGCTGCAAGCCATGAACCGTTGGTGGCCGTGCTTCCAGCACCTGGCCCGTCAGCCCCATACCCACCCTGAGCAGCTGTACTTGAGCCTGAGCCAGGCGTGCGGCGAGCTGCTGACCTTCACCGACGACGAGCGCCTGCCGCCGGAGCCGCCAGCCTACCGGCACAACGCCCTGCGCCAGTCGTTCAAGCCGCTGGAGGATGCACTGCGCCGTACCCTGAGCATCGTCCGGCAACCGCGGGCCGTTTCCCTGCCATTGGTGGAGCAGCCGTTCGGCGTGCTGACCGTGACCCTGGACGATCGCCGCCTGATCGACGAAGCAACGTTCATCCTCGCGGTGCACGCCGACCTGCCCGCCGAGACATTCCAGCAGTCGTTCCTGCAGAAAACCAAGATCACCTCCCTCGAGGCACTGGGTGACCTGGTGCCGCTGCAACTGCCCGGCATTGCGCTGCGACCGATGCCCGTGGCGCCGCGGGAGCTGCCGTTCCATGCCGGCTTCAGCTACTTCGAGCTCGACCGGCGCAGCCCGAACTGGGCCGCGATGAAGGACAGCAACGGCTTTGGCCTGCATGTCGCGGGGGAGTTCCCGGGGCTCCAGTTGCAGTTCTGGGCGATACGGAGCGAATGAAATGACCGAAGCTGCCAACAATCGCCCCACTGAGCCGGGCGCCAGCCTACTGAGCGCGCTCGCCGGCGAGAGCCAGACACAGCAGTCCGTGCCGGCCCCCGCCAACGCGATGGACCACCCGGACTACGTACCCGACCCGGACTTCCAGCTCCGTGGAGCCTTCAGCAACCAGATGATCGATGCGGCGATGCCCCTGTTCGGCCTGGTGATGCGTCTGCGCAAGCAGGAAAGCCACCGGGATATCCCTTTCCTCTACAACGCCGTCTACAACCAGGTCAACGCCATCGTCGAGGAGATGCGCCGGTACGACTACGAGCCGGCCCAACTGCAGGCCCACTCCTACGCGCTGTGCCTGTATATCGACGAGGCCGTGATGTCCACGCCATGGGGCAAGAGCTCGCTGTGGAGCCAGAAGCCCCTGCTCAGCGTCTTCCACCACGAGACCTGGGGCGGCGAGAAGATCTTCACCGTGCTGTCGCGCATGATGCAGGAGCCCAAGCGCTACCAGGACGTTCTGGAGTTCATCTACCTGTGCCTGTGCCTGGGCCTGCGCGGCAAGTACGGCATCGACCCCAAGGGCGACGAGGCGCTGCAGGCCCTCATTCTCAAGCTGCGCGAAATCATCCTCGAACTGCGCGGCCCGCCCCCTGACCTCTTCGGCGACCCGCTGGCCAACGTCGCCCCGCGAGACGTGCGCCTGCGCCGCGAATGGCCCTGGTGGAGCCCGCTGATGATTTCGGCGATCGCCCTGGCCGGGCTGTACGGCTACTACCGCTACCGCCTGGACCTGCTTACCCGCGAGGCGATCGAGGCGCTGAACACCCTGCTGCAGCCGTGAACGGCGCGCCCGCAGCAATGGATTTTCGGGGCCTGCGCCCCGTTGACAAGCCCATCGAGCCCGATGGCCACGCCACTTCCCGTGTGCGTGTTTACCCACATGGATGCAGGAGATATCTGCCATGCCAACACCCGCTTACATCAAGATCGAAGGCAAGACCCAAGGCCTGCTCACCGCAGGCGCCTTCACCTCCGACTCCGTCGGCAACGTGTTTGTCGAAGGCCATGAAGACGAGATCCTGGTGCAGGAAATCAAGCACAAGGTGACCGTGCCCACCGACCCGCAAAGCGGCCAGCCGACCGGGCAGCGGGTACACAAGCCGTTCATCTTCACCAGTGCGCTGAACAAGGCGACCCCGCTGATGTACAACGCCCTGGCGTCCGGTGAAATGCTGCCCAAGGTCACGGTCAACTGGTACCGCACCTCGGTCGAGGGCAAGCAGGAGCACTTCTTCACCACCGAGCTCACCGACGCCACCATCGTCGATATCAACACCGTCATGCCCCATGCCCAGGACAAGGAGAACGCCGACTTCACGCAGTTGATCGAGGTGTCCCTGGCCTACCGCAAGATCACCTGGGATCACACCGTCGCGGGCACCGCGGGCTCCGACGACTGGCGCGCGCCCGTCGTCTGACCCGACCGCAGGGTTCCGGGCAGGCACGCCTGCCCGGGCTTCAGCCACCGTCAGAAGGCGGACAGGGACTTTCCATGCCTAAT